>JALZND010000083.1 GCA_030857845.1 Bacteroidota bacterium
ATTAATGGAAATTTACAATGGCGATTTGAAGACGTACAACGGCGATTTTATGAAATATACAGGGGAAATGATCAAGTTTGATTTAATTAATCATCATCTGGAGGTTTTGGCGAATTGTAGATAAAAACACCAACAATGGGAGGAAAAGAATTAGTTAAGAATCAATTAAAGCAATTTGAAGTTAATATTAATGGAAAATATTATGGATATGATTTAATTAATCAGGTTGAACTAAATGGACTTTTTGTATTTAGATCATATCTTCTAAAATATGATAGGCAACCAATTAGAATTATTCCCAGGTCTGTGGCACACAGACCTTCTTCTAACCCGCCTTCTGCTTTAGGAGCCTAAAAGCCAAATTTAAATTCAAATTC
This sequence comes from Bacteroidota bacterium, assembly GCA_030857845.1. Classification (GTDB taxonomy): domain Bacteria; phylum Bacteroidota; class Bacteroidia; order Cytophagales; family Cyclobacteriaceae; genus JALZND01. The sequence goes on from JALZND010000083.1 coordinate 378, forward strand.
ATAAAATGTACAAGGCCTTTTAAAAGCATTTTGCCTTTGCGTTAGTTTCCAAATTTCTATGAAGTAAGGTCTGTGAGCCACAGACCTTTGAGGAAAAAATAAGAAAGACCTGGTGGATTTAATAATGAAGAATAGAGGCCTAAATAATTATAACAAGAGCTCGAAATTCCATTAATGAACCACTTGTTCTTTATAAGATTTTCTAGGCTTTAGGTTTAGAACCTGGAACATTTTCTTGTCTATGTTTTCTTCAGGATTGGGTGTGGTAAGCAATTTGTCGCCCGCAAAAATAGAATTAGCCCCAGCCATAAAGCATAAAGCTTGCTCTTCCAAGTTCATTCTTACCCTGCCAGCGGAAAGGCGAACCATCGCTCTTGGCATAATAATCCTTGCAGTCGCAATCATCCTTACCATCTCCCAAATGGAAACTTTTTCCTGGTTTTCCAGCGGTGTTCCCTCTACAGGTACCAGTGCATTTACCGGGACAGATTCCGGGTGCTCAGGAAGATTGCTTAATGTTTGTAACATTCCGATCCTGTCATTTTCAGTTTCACCAAGACCAATTATTCCTCCGGAGCAAACCGAAATTTTTGCTTTCCTGACATTCTCAATGGTATCAAGCCTGTTTTCGTAGGTCCTGGTAGTGATTATCTGATCATAATGTTCTTCGCTGGTATCCAGGTTGTGGTTGTAAGCATACAATCCAGCTTCCTTAAGCTTTTCTGCCTGGGAGGCAGTAAGCATTCCAAGGGTGCAACACACTTCCATTCCAATGTTGCTTACGCCTTTTACCATGTCAATGATGCGGTCAAAATCTTTATTGTCCCTGATTTCCCTCCAGGCTGCTCCCATACAAAACCGGGTGCTTCCACTTTCTTTTGCAGCCAGTGCGGCAGCCAAGACTTCAGCAGTGGGCAGTAATTTATGAACTTTTACATCAGTATGATACCTGGCTGCCTGAGGGCAATAGGAGCAATCTTCGGGGCAACCACCCGTTTTTACAGATAATAGCGTACATACCTGTACCTCCTGAGGATCATTATATTCCCTATGTACAGTTGCCGCTTTATAAATTAGGTCAAGTATCGGCGTGTTATAAATGAGTTCGATTTCTTGCCTTGTCCAGTTATTCCTTATTTCAGCCATTGTAATGAGTCAAATCCAAATATAATAGGAAAATCAACACAAACCTGTCAATAACTGTAAAAATATAGAATTAGCGTAGGTCGATTAAATAAGGCAACCTTGCCTGTACACCATTATATTCTTCAAGTTGCTTTAGTTGCATTACGTAGGGGAAATATTCACCCAGTTTATATTTCAGGAAGCTGGTTTGTGCTTCACCTCCAAAGTCGCTCATGAGCTGTTCAAGGAAATTCTTTTGGCGCGGAAGGTAATTTACTTTATAATCATCTTCAATACCTGCTTTTTTAACAGCAATTTGTATGGCATCATCAAGCCCACCAAGAACATCCACAAGGTTATTTTCTTTTGCTTCAAGCCCGGACCAAACCCTGCCCGAAGCTACGGATTTAATTTCATTGATTCCCATTTGCCTACCTTCTGCAGCTTTTCCTACAAATACTTCATAGCGTTCGTTCACGCCTTTTTGTATTATTTGCCTTTCAAAATCGCTCAATGACCTTGTAACAGTATATATATCTGAAAATTTGCCTGTTTTAACCACATCTGTGGTTATTCCCAGCTTTGAGTTTAAAAATTCTTTCGCATTGAAGAGCATGCTGAAAATTCCTATTGAACCTGTTATGGTAGTAGGCTGTGCTACGATTGTGTCGCAACCCATGGCCATATAGTAACCGCCAGAAGCAGCATAATCAGACATAGAAGCGATAATAGGCTTTTCTTTTTTTGTAAGTTCGATTTCCCTCCAGATCACATCAGAGGCTATAGCACTACCACCTGGAGAATTGATCCGGATAACAACTGCTTTTACTTTATCGTCAAGCCTGGCCTTTCTTATTTCAGCCACAAACTTATCAGATCCTATGTTGTTATTGTCACCCTCACCACTTACAATATTACCCGTTGCAATAATTACTGAAACACGGTTTCTTGATGTATTTTTGTTTTCGTAGGATTTTCTGTATTTTCCTAATGTTACCAGGTCAATTTTCTTTTTTTCTTCTATATCAAGCTTCACCTTAAGCTCTGTAAAAATCTCATCTTCATATGCTAGCTGCGTTACCAACTTATGATCAAGGGCATCAGATGCTGTTCTTACCAACATAGAATCAGAAACATTTTTTAGGGCAGCAAATTCAATATTCCGGGAGCTGGCAACATTTTGTAGGTAATAATCATAAATCGAATTTACATAAGAGCTTACTTGAGATCGGTTTTCTGCACTCATGTCCTCCCTTGTAAATATTTCTACGGCACTTTTGAATTCGCCCACCCTAAATATTTCAGGTTCAATGCCTAATTTATCTAGGGTTCCTTTAAAAAATGTCATTTCAGCACTGATGCCATTAAATTCTAAAACGCCTTGTGGATTTATAATGATTTCATCGGCAATGGAGGCGAGGTAATAATCCGCCTCTGTAAAAAATTCGCCATAGGCATATATCCATTTTCCAGATGTTTTAAAATCTATCAAAACATCCCTAATCTCTTGAAGTGTGGCAAACCCAGCAGTTAAAAATTGAGGTTGCAGGTATATACCTTTTATGCGATCGTCGGTTTTTGCATGACGAACGGCATCTTTTAATTCAATGAGGCCAATACTGCCATCGCTTCCCAATAATTGAAGTTTAGCAAGAGGATCATCTATGGCACGTTCTACAATAGGCTGGTCTAATTTTAGGTGAAGCACGGATTTGTCTGCTATTTCTACCTCTTTTTCGGCAGAAGCAATACTTATAACAACAACAAATATAACAAAAACAAGAAATGTAAATATGGTCAGCCCTAAAATACTTGCCATTACATTGCTGAAAAATCCTCTCATAAACAATCTTTTAAAATATTAAGAATGTAAATTAATCATTTTTAAAGCTAATATTAAAACTATTTTTTATTTTTGGGCCAAGCGAATGATGAATGGAATATTTTTACTTCTAGGAACAAATCAAGGAAACCGCACACAAAACCTTAATAGGGCTGTCCATCTATTAAACACTAAAGGGATTGATGTACAAAAAAAATCATATATATATGAATCTGCTCCATGGGGAGTGGAAGATCAACCTTCTTTCCTGAACCAGGCACTTCAAATCAACACAATTTTATCAGCCGAAGAGCTCCTTTCTTCTATAAAAAACATAGAAGTTGTCATGGGAAGAGTTAATACAATAAAATGGGGCGAAAGATTGATTGATATTGATATCCTATATTATCATGATCTAATAATAAAAAAGGAGGATTTAATAGTGCCACATCCTCAAATACCAAACAGGAGATTTACATTAGTTCCCCTGGTAGAAATTGCCCCTTATTTAATTCACCCTGAGTTACAAATGACACAACAAGAGTTGTTGCAAGACTGTAATGATAAGCTACAGGTAAAAGTTGCTCCGAAAGGACTTGTTTAAATGCAGCCTACCTGAGCTTCTTTATCAATTTTTTTCACTAATCCTTGTAAAACTTTTCCAGGACCACATTCCAAAAATATTTTTGCACCATCTGTAGACATGTTCATGATAGTTTGGGTCCATCGTACAGGGGCAGTCAACTGGGCAATTAAATTTATTTTGATCGATTCTATATCAGATGCAGGTTCAGCATCTACGTTTTGGTATATTGAACAGGAAGGAGTACTAAATTTTGTGTCCCGAATAGCTTCTTCCAATTGCTGCCTTGCTGGTTCCATAAGGGGCGAATGAAAAGCCCCACCAACAGGAAGAACCATTGCACGTTTTGCACCAGCTTTTTTGAGGCTTTCGCATGCAGCATCTATCCCTTCTTTTGTGCCGGAAATTACCAACTGTCCAGGACAATTATAATTTGCAGGGACAACCACAGATTCTATTTGCCTGCAGATATCTTCCACTATTACATCTTCAAGCCCCAGAATGGCAGCCATTGTGGAAGGATTGATTTCACAAGCTTTTTGCATTGCTTGGGCACGTTGGGATACCAAAAGTAAGCCGTCTTCAAATGACAAAGCTTTATTTGCCACCAATGCAGAAAATTCTCCCAAAGAGTGACCAGCTACCATATCGGGCTTGAAATTTGGCGATACACTTGCTAAAATCACAGAATGCAAGAAAATGGCAGGCTGTGTAACATTGGTTTGTTTCAAGTCTTCTTCTGAGCCACTGAACATGACATCGGTGATTCGGAAACCTAAAATTTCATTTGCAGATTCAAACAGGTCTTTAGCTTTTCCATTGTTCTCGTAGAGCTCTTTGCCCATTCCTGAATATTGAGCACCTTGGCCTGGAAAAATATAAGCTGTCATGGCCTTAAAAAAGTTTGGTAAAGGTGCAAAATTACAAGATACTCTTTAGTATACAAATAAATTTTAATTTATGGAGGGAAGGATGTTTTCTTTAAGGTAATATGTTTAAAATATTTCTCAAAAATGATTAGAATTCAATGATTTGTTTCCAGAATAGGAGAATATTAAATATGACAACAGTTGTTTGCAATTTGGGGTACTTTATAACGAAAAAAAGGCTGCTCCATTTTGTGGAGAGCCCCTTCTGTCTTTTTAATATGATTTAAACTTATTTGTGAAACTAAATTTTGCTTTTTATAGAAATTGAAACCTTCAACCCCTAGCCTTTTCTACCTTGAGTTTTTTTCTCTCAATCCTGTAGGGATTTAATGTGAATAACACCGTATGAAATGCGGTGTAAAGTAGCCAAAAACCCCAACCATAAAGTGGTTTAACTAAAAGCAAGAATTTTGCTTATGAGAATGAGTTTTGTTCAACCCTTTCAGGGTTGTCTAAACTTTTATATTCCTCCCTGGATTTGATCCAGGGCTATTCAAGTTAAAGCCTTTTAGTCTTTCTGTACTTACATTTGTTTTTTAAATTAATATGTTTCTATAAGATATTTTTTTTTCAACCATATCAACTAAGAACTTTATCAATAGATTTTCACATCAATTTGATTTTAAATGAATATAATTTCACACAACAGGTTAATTTAATTTATCTCAATACATGAACATAGCCTTTTAGGATTTGGACCTTATCAGCAGGGTTGAGCCTCATAAAGGTAACTTCAGCTACATAATAGTATACACCTGCGGGAACATCGTCGCCTTGGTTTGTTTTTCCGTTCCAATCTATATATATGGAATTTTCTCCATTAGATCTAAAACTGTAAATTTCTTTTCCCCATCGGTTTACCACCCTGAAGTTAATAGATTCAACAAACCTTGGGCAATCCATCGGACGGAAGGTGTCGTTCTTACCATCACCGTTTGGTGTAATTACATTTGGTAGTTCATATTCAGGGCAATTGTCAATGCATATCGATTCACTGAATTCACTTTCGTTGCCGGACCTGTCTACCGATTTTATCCTATAGCAACCTGCTCTGGATCGCAAATTCCGATGGGTAAAGGTAGTTTCAGAAAGATCTGCAGGAGAAACTACTGTATAGGTTCCTTCATCTCCGGTAGGGGAGAAATAAACTATGTACCGTCTTATATCTTCACCGCAAGCATCTTCTGTTAGGTCAGTCCAGCTAATAGTATTGAAGAAGTTTGAAAAACCACATTCTTTGTCAGCAAGAAATTCCTTGCAATCTTGAAGGTCAGAAAGTTCTATACTTAAAACAGGCGTACAAGGAGGTATGGTGTCATTAGGTTGCGCACAGGTAATTTGTGATTTGTTGAACAATGGGGACAATACATTTGGATGGCCATACGAACCCCTGGTTTCCACAAAATAACAATATTCTTTGGCATCTGACAAAGGTTCACCATTGTATTGCCCTGCATCCAGGTAAATAAATCCATTAGAATTGACATTTACACTATCAATTAATTGTAAAGGGCCGCCTTCCCCATTGTCCCTGTAAATGAGATGATATGGATTTTCCTGTATATTATTGCTCCAGGGCACTTCTGCTCTCCAGCTAAGCTCAATGGCACCCAACAATGAACCCGCTTCCAGCCTTACAGAAGATGCCACTGAAGATGTGTCGACCATATTATCATTAGCATCGTATAGCACAATCCTGTAATTATAGGCATGGGTCAAAGTGTTGAGTCCTACATCGGTAAAAGTGGTATCAGCTGTTGAAGTTACTAGAGTCAAATCATTTTTACCCGTTAAACCAATAGACCTTAATAAATCATATCGGTAAGGAGGAGGGAACAAATCTTGATTTAACTCAAATGGCGAAGTCCATTTTACAAATATTTCACCATTGTTGTTGCTGGTATTTTCCACGCTTACGTTTGTGATTAGTGGTACCGTTACCTCCATTTCCACACAAAATTCTTCCGATGCGTAACTTTCCCCACCACCTGGCAAAGGCCATGTGGCAACCAACCTATAACAATAAGATACTCCTGGCATTAAACCTTTTCCATCATTATCATCCACAAAGGAGTTGTTGTTGATGTCTACTTGTGAAACCAGCTGGTAGCCGGCAAAATCAGGTATGCCCGTTTGGCAATTTTCAGCATCAAATTCATAGCTATCCACACGCCTGTAAACCTGCATTTTGCTAGCGTTATTTCGGTACTTATAAGCATCCCAGTTTAAAGTCACTTTTCTGCCTGTATTTACTGTGGCTGAAAGATTTTCTGGGGCAGGACCAACCACTGTGATGCTCCATGTTTGTATGTCAACCAAAGCCGGCCCTAATGGAGGGGCATCAGTTGCCTTAAATTGCACCTGGTAAGGCCTTTCCCTGACATGAGCGCCATTAGTTTGCCAGCTGAAATCCATAACTGCAATAACTGGCTTGTAAACAGGTGGGTCAGGTGAAAATGTTGCAGGGGAGGAACTGATTTCGTATAGTCCACTAAAGGTTTCAATCCTTACCTCATGGCCATCTGCATCATCCGCAGTGATTTGTTCTAACAAAAGTGAACCTGCAACCACACAGGTATCTTTTGGCAGGGTAAGCTCAGGAGGGGTATTGTCTGTTTTTTCAACCCTGATCTGCATATCCCGCGTAACATACCCAAGCGAAAGCCATTCACCGTTGACGTTCCTCCACTCTTCTACAATAAAGGCTATATTATATTCACCTTCTATGCCAGGTGCATCCCATACAAGATCTCCCGTAATGGGGTCAAGTGTAAATGTTGGTGGTCCATCACCAGCCTGATTAGAAATTTTATAGTCCAATCCTTCGTAAAGAGAAGGGTCATTGGGGAATTTAAAAACATTTACTGGAACATCCAGGTCTTGTTTGTTTTGTACCAGGGTATAAGAAAGACTGTCGCCATCTAAATCAAATGCACCAGGGTTGTGCAGAAAAGTAGCTCCAACTGCGGCTTTATCAATGGGCGGTACCAACAGAATTGGGGTGCTGTTCAGCCCAAAAAATGGATCAATAATAAATTTTGTTTCGATAAAAAAGGGTGTTTGGATAGATAATAACATAGTCCTGGAAAGGGGGTTCCTGTTAAACTCCCTATAGGTAATTCTAAATTCCTGAGTATTTGGGTATGTGTGGTAGAAAATGAAAGTGTTCAGGGAAATATTTTCCCCAAGGCGTACTTTTGTGGTTATCTCAGCCACATCATTCAAATCAAATTCACCGGTACCATCGCCAAAATTTATTTTTCCACCTCCAGCAGGAACAGGTGAACTATCATCGGTATAGAGTACAAGGGTAAATTTATACGTCAACGTTAAATTGGCAGGAGTTCCGTCCCGGTTTTCCCGAACGGCAATAATTTCACCTGCACGGATGTGGGTGGCAAAGGATGTGACGCTACAAAGAAGTAATGCCCCAAAAGCAAGTAAGCAGCTATATATTTTTTTCATTAAAGCACTGTAGATAAAGTATTTCCATGGAATTGCAATGTTTTGGATTGCATGTAAGGAATTTTATTTTTATTTCATTATATCAACATTATTTTTTGTGATTTATTATTTGATGTTCATTACAATCAGCCCAATTTACTTTGTATATATAATAAATATTTTATAAAGGTAACTTTAGTTAAAGATAAACTTTTTCAGCTTAAACATAATATACGTAATTTTACCAGAAAAAGTAACTGATTATTCTCTCAAAGATTTATATTACACTTAAAATTTGTAAAACTACAGAACACCTTCCCACTTTTGACTAAATTAAACTCGATTAGGGTAATTCATTTTATTTAATTAAGATCAATCTTTTGGTTTCTATAACCTTTTCTCCTTTCAATATAATAAAATAATTACCATTTGGTTGAGCATTGAGATCAATTTTCAGAGTAGAAATGGACAAAGAATTTTCATTATAAATAATTTTTCCTGAAAGGTCATAAATTATAACCTGAACCTTACCTGGCATATAGTTTGATGTGAATTTTACAATGCCTGTCGAGGGATTGGGGTAAACCTTAAGATGGCTCTTGTCGATTTCATTAGCTGTTGAGGCTAAAGTAGAAACCGTAATCCTCCAAACTTTGTAATCATATAATACAGGTCCTGTCTTCGGATCATCTCTTACAGTAAATATTATTTCATAAGGTTGGGATCTAATATGTTCTTCTGAGGTTGACCAATTAAAATCTACTAAATTTTCATTTGTTTCAAATGTTGCTGGCCCAACCGCCAAGTCATAAGGTGCCCCTGAAGTTAAAATTTCCAGAGGATCGCCATCCAAATCTGAAGCTTCTACTGTTAAGTCCAAAACCGTTCCCGCTTGTATAACAGTATCTTTAGGAATAGAAAGCATAGGCCTGTTGTTTTGAATCGGGAAAACATTTAAAATGAAGTTTCTCATTGTAAAGCCTGCTAATTGTTTTTTATTTCCTACCTTTACCCAACTTTCAGCAATATAAGCGATGGCATACAATCCTGGCTCAACAGGAGCGTCCCAGGTTAAATTACCCGTTTTTGAATCAATTTCAAAAATAGCTGGGCCAGTACCGTTTTCATTGGCACTTGCTTCTACATCAAGCTGGTTTGGAAATATATAACTTTCTGAAGCATAATTGAGTGCTGCCTTCACAGGAACAAGCTTAAATGCAATACTGTCGCCATTTACATTTGTAACATGTGGATCATCAAAATATGAAGTACCTACCCTTCCTTCAAGAACCGGGGGAACAGTGAAAATAGGCAAACGTGAAACAACTAAGGCAGGATCAATTACAAGTTTGAGCTCAAGATAAAATTCTTCACTTTCTGCATTTCTTAACCCTTCTGTAGCATTAGGATTTTGTAACTGATAAGGTAAGACCCTAAAGACGGAAATGTATGATAAGTTTTATAATTAACTACATAATATTGATCATGTGCTTCTTCACCGGAATAAGATGTAAAAACATCGTCGAGTTTATAATCTCCACTTCCATCCCCGAAATTGATTATCGTGTTACCCGATGATCCCCATGCATTACCATCTAGAAAAGATTTAAAGTAAAAGTATAAGTTAATGAACATGTTGAAGTACGTTCAGCAAAAATTTCACCTCCCATTAAATGAGTAGGGAAACCTTTAAATGAAATAAATATGAATAGTAAAATTATTAATTGTCTCATGTGCATTCTCTTTATAAGACTTGAATCACCTTTAGTTTAACAGCCAAGACGGTTTAGGCTGGAGTGTAAGTTACAAAAAATAGGAAGATTAAAGAAAAATTTTTAGGGAATCATCAAATGGATACATTATTTAGAATGGATTAAAATAACATCTTCAATTGCATGGTATTAATTCGGAATGTACCTTTGGAAGGTTTTGAGTTTTGTTGTGTTAAATCAAATATAATAATCTATATATAACTAAAATGAGTTGGTTTACTAAAGCAATTTCCAGTTCGCTGGGTAGGAAATTCATAATGGCAACTACAGGATTATTCCTTGTTTTTTTTCTGATCGGGCATGTTTCGGGCAATCTTCTTTTGTTCAGGAACGATGGTGGTCAAGCTTATAATCTATATGCAGAATTTATGACCACAAGTCCTATGATACAGGTACTTCGTATTCTTACTGCTCTAAGTTTTATTTTCCATATTATTTATTCGATTATCCTTACCAGGATGAACCGTAAAGCTCGTCCTGTTGACTACAAGGTTCAAAAACCTTCTGCAAATTCTGAGTTTTCCGCACGCAATATGGGTATATTAGGGACATTGGTTTTAATATTCCTGGTCATTCACCTGCGCGCCTTTTTATTCGAGATGAAATTTGGAGAAGTTCCCATTGTGGACTATGGTGAGATTGGAAAAGTAAAAGACCTTTATTCGGTAGTAGCAAGTACTTTTTCAATTTGGTACTACAGTTTGTTTTATGTCATAATGATGGTTTTTTTGGGATTTCACCTTTGGCATGGTTTTAAAAGTGCCTTTCAAACCCTGGGCATTCATCATAAAAAATATACTCCTGCCATACGAAAGGCTGGCTACGCATTTGCAGTTATTGTTCCGGCAGTATTTGCTGCAATGCCTTTATATTTCCTTATCAAAAGCGTGATGTAAAAATAATGGCCCGGGTCCTGGCTTGGGAGTAATGAATATTTAATATAAATTTTATCTGATAATACCTCTTTGGAAAAATAGTTTCCACGATCAATATGATAAGGAGGTGCAAATATCAAAAAAAGATTATAAACAGATGAAACTAGACTCAAAAGTTCCTGAAGGGCCATTGGTAGAAAAATGGACCAGGCATAAGTTTAACATCAAATTGGTAAATCCTGCAAACAAAAGAAAATACGACATTATTGTAGTAGGAACAGGGCTTGCCGGGGCATCTGCAGCAGCATCATTCGCTGAATTGGGCTATAACGTAAAGGCATTCTGTTTTCATGACAGCCCTCGCCGGGCCCATAGTATTGCTGCCCAA
>JALZND010000399.1 GCA_030857845.1 Bacteroidota bacterium
ACCAGGATCGCCATACAAGGCTTGGACCAGGACATGGGACTGTTAAATCTCGAGAATGAAATTGTAGGTTTGATGAGGGGAAAAAGAGGCTTGAAACCACTTGAGGAAGATAATTTTGCAGTGAACCGAACAGAGGCAATAGCAAATCAGATAAATTCATTTTTTACTGTAATTGGCATTGCAGGGTGGATTATTGGAGGTTTTTCTATTTTGGTAGGGGGATTTGGCATTGCAAACATCATGTTTGTCTCCGTAAAAGAAAGGACAAACCTGATTGGTATTCAAAAATCCCTTGGGGCAAAAAAATTCTTTATATTAAATCAATTTCTTTTTGAAGCTGTGTTTTTGAGTATCATTGGCGGAAGTGTGGGTATTATCCTTGTATTCTTTCTGACATTCATTCCTTTGGGAGATCTGGAATTATCCATGACCTTTAAGAATATCCTCCTTGGTTTGGGGGTGTCATCTATTATAGGAATAGTGTCAGGGATAGTTCCGGCTGCACTTGCTGCTAAAATGGACCCTGTAGCAGCTATCAGGATGCAATAAGATTTAATTTAGGGAAGTAAACGTTTCTCTTATTTTTTGGTGGAATTTTTCATAAATGTATGAAAACCAAAAAGTATATAAATTTTGGTTTGTCAAAATATCTTTGCGGAGGAGGTCCATATCTATCCACTTCCAATCTTCAACTTCCAACGGATTGGGTTTTGGCTCTAAATTATATTTCCCTATAAATACATGGTCAAACTCATATTCTGTCAATCCATTTTCAAACGAAGCTTTGTAGATAAAACTGAAGCTCCACTGCAGCTTACAATCAAAACCCATTTCTTCTATCAACCTGTTGTGGACAGCTGTTTCCATATCTTCGCCGGGGGAAGGGTGGCTGCAACATGTATTTGTCCATAAGCCAGGGGAATGGTATTTGCCACTTGCCCTCTTCTGAAGAAGGACCTCGTTTTTTTGGTTGATGACAAATACGGAAAATGCCCTGTGCAATTTGCCTTCCAAATGAGCTTTAAGTTTTTCTTCCGTGCCAATAGCCACATCATTTTCATCAACTAAAATTACTTCTTGCATTTATTTCAGAGTTCAGTTAGTTCAGGAGTTCAGTTAGTTCAGGAGTTCCGAGTTCAGGAGTTCCGAGTTCAGATAGTTCAGGAGTTCAGATAGTTCAGGAGTTCGCAGTTCAGGAGTTCCCAGTTGAGGAGTTCCCAGTTCGAAAGCTTCATTTAAATCCCTTAATTTCATGTTACAAATCCTTTTCTGAGGTTAAAAAACTTTATAAAATAATTAATGTTTAAAAAATTTAAAATCTTATATGTTTATGTTCATATAACGAAAAAAAACTCTAACTAATGAAGTATTGGTTACTTCATTAGTTAGAGCCAATTTATTTTATTTAACTTATTTATTCTGAGCTTCCTGTACGAATAATTATAAATCCAAAACTACAAAACTACTAGAACAGAGAATAAATAAATCCTGAACTACATAGAGAACTCAACTCCTGAAACTGAGAACTGACAACTACTGAACTATCTGAACTGAGAACTATCTGAACCCTGAACTAACTAAACTGAGAACTAAAAACTACTCCGCTGCAGGTATAGGGCTATCAAAAACTTCACCTTTTATTTTTGCCCGGATTTTGCTTTCAATCTCTTCCATCAGCTCGGGGTTATCATGAAATATTTTTTTCACTGCATCACGCCCCTGACCCAATTTATTGCCTTCATAAGAGAACCATGATCCTGCTTTTTTGATAATTTCAAGCTCCACGCCAAGATCTATGATTTCACCAACTTTAGATATCCCCTCACCATACATAATATCAAATTCTACAACTTTAAAAGGAGGTGCGACTTTGTTCTTTACCACTTTTACGCGGGTCCTGTTCCCAAGGATATTGTCAGCTCCTTCTTTGATTTGCCCTATCCTCCTGATGTCCAACCTTACAGATGCATAAAACTTCAGGGCATTTCCTCCTGTGGTGGTTTCAGGGTTTCCAAACATCACCCCTATTTTTTCCCTTAATTGGTTGATAAATACACAGCAGCAGCCACTTTTATTGATGGCACCTGTAAGCTTCCTCAATGCCTGTGACATCAACCTTGCTTGCAAGCCCATTTTACTGTCGCCCATTTCACCTTCCAGCTCCCCTTTGGGCACTAAGGCGGCAACCGAATCTATCACTATTATATCTATGGCCCCTGACCGTATCAGGTGTTCGGCAATTTCCAATGCCTGCTCGCCATTATCAGGTTGAGAGATCAATAAGTTTTCAGTATCAATGCCAAGTTTCTCCGCGTATGATCTATCAAAAGCGTGCTCAGCATCAATAAAAGCTGCAAGTCCTCCTTTTTTTTGGGCCTCAGCAATGCAGTGCAAGGTTAATGTAGTTTTTCCTGAAGATTCTGGTCCATATATTTCAACAACACGGCCACGCGGCAGCCCTCCTATTCCCAAAGCAATATCCAGGCCTAAAGATCCTGTGGAAATAGCAGGGATATCAACAACTTTCTCATCGCTAAGCTTCATCACAGTACCTTTACCATAAGTCTTGTCCAGCTTGTCAATAGTAAGCTGTAAAGCCTTCAGCTTTTCTGTTTTATCATTCATATTATTTATTGTTTTTTGCTATCTGATTGGTATTAGCTTTTTAGTTCGGCTGTTAAAACCAATAAATCCCTCATTGTCCAAGTAAAAAATATCATCACGGACATTCTTTTGAATTTTAAGGCAGCTCTAAAAGCTAAAGTTAAGTGAAGTTAATACTAAAGCAATGAATTATCAAGTGTAAGATTTATTATTAAATATATATTATGTGATGCTTTATTGAATTTCATAAGGATTAAAAAAGAGGTGAGTGTAATAGTGGAAATTCTAAATTTAACTGAGAGAATATGTAAATTATATACAACTGTTAATCAACCTTTAAGAAAAAATTAGCTACACCTTAAAATTTTTTTAATAAAAAAAAGAGCTTTATTAAATCCTCTACTTCAAAATATTCAAATTGTACTTTTCTTTTAAAAAGACTTTCCTATGCTTATTCCACCAAAAAGCAGATGAAGAGCTACTTTTTCTCGTTGTGGAGCAAAGTCTAAAATAGGAGTGTAACCCACTCTAAAAAATAAACCTCCGGCTGGCTTCTGAAATCTGTATCCGAACCTGAAAGGAATTAATGAAGTGACAACATATTTGTCAAATTCCCATTCAAGTTTTTGCAGGTTAATATTTGATTCAGCTGAATAAATTAATGTATAGCCAATCCCTATTTCAAAATGATTTTTATTTCTCCCAATAATGCCTAGCAGTTCTATTGGAATTACGGGCTGCCAATAAGCTCTTGGGCCTATTTTATTGGGAATCATACCAAAACCCACCCTTCCTGCAGCTTTAAAAGAATTCTTTTGTTAAAATATTCTTTCATAATTTACTGAATAAAAACCAGCGTTGCCTCCCAGCTCAAAAAAAATAGCATTTCTTGCACTAATATGTTCCCCTCCGTTTTGAGCAAAAGTCATTACTGAACAAAATAGTAGTAAGAGGATAAAAATCATTTTTTTAAATAAATAATTTGTTTTCATAAAAGGTTATATTATAATTTCATAATCAGTTTTACCTAATTATCTGTACCCATCCTTTAAACTGCCTGTCTAGTTTAGCAATATACAATGAATAGTAATATACTCCAGTAG
>JALZND010000400.1 GCA_030857845.1 Bacteroidota bacterium
CCAAAATCAAATGTCAGAGGTTTCTGGATTAATCGTTGAGCTTTCAAAATTTTCTTGCCAAACCAAAGTCTGGGCAGCAAATGGTGTGAAATTTACTAATAGAAGCCCACAGGGAAAATTTCCAAGGAAGACCATTTACACTGTCCGGATGAAAACAGTGGGCAGGGTTCAATTTAAATATGGGACATTGGAAGCCAGGATTAAAGTACCTTATATGAAATGGTATTCTAAAAAAATGTTAAACTACAGAAGGATAGGTATTTTCTAATAATTTTTATTTTTCCTAATGCTTAAATAACCTATTTAAATTGATAAGCGAGCCGTAAAAATCCGGTCCATAATTCATCTTCTATCCCCAGCGGTATACCTAAAGATGCACCTAAAGTATAATCTTCAAATATTTGGAAAATTACCTGAGGCCGCAGAAAAATTTCAGCTTCCCCGTCCTTAAAATTATTGTTCAACTCTAAACCAATAAAATGATCCTTTAAAAATTTAACATGAAAGGCAGTATTTATAGGAAATGCTAAATCAATTTGGTTTTCCCCAACTATTTGTGAAATTTCAAATCCACCTGTTAAAAGTAAAAAAAAACTTTCCTGCCAATTTTTCGCAAAAATTAAGTACGGATTATAAGTGATATTTTCAAATCTAAACTTGATTTTGCCTGCATCAGGCTCCTGAATAGCCAATATATTCCTAAAGCTTAAAGCCATGGAAATATTCCTTCTCTTAGATTTTAAAAACGTAATTTGTGTTCCCCATTGGAAGAATTCCATGGTATTGCCAGGTCTTTCTGTTTCATCCAAATCATTATTAAAATAAACAGAATAAGGAAAAAGGATTTCTATCCCCCAATTATCTAAAGGGGCAATTTCATATTCCAGCTGCGATAAAAAAACATGGTGGTTTTTCCTGAGTTTTTGATAGCCAAAATTAACATTTAACTCATTCTCTCCCCTACGTGCTCCTAAATCTGTTGTAAGATCTTCAAAGACAGGATCTGCATGTTCAATTTTATTGGGATTTTCTACACCCTCCGCTTCCCCACTATCCTGTGAAAAGCTTTTGGAATATAATAGTAGCAGCAACGCTGCAGTAAGGATAACCCGCATCATAAAGCAAAAATTAAAAATTATAATTATAAATCCATTTACAATGTTTAAGGTTTAAATAAGGTATATTTTTCTCTTGTCTTTTATAAAATTTGCTGATGTTAGCATAAAAAAACAACCACAATGTGATTCCAATTAAGTGCTTGTTCATATATGATGCAATAACATGTATGGTTTAAATCTTATTTGAAATATATAATAAGGTTAGAACCAACATATATTTTGAAATGATAAATATATTATGATAAGGTGGAGTAAACAAGGCTTTACTGGTAGGGCTTGAAACTTCTGTCATAAATTATAATTATGCAGAATTCAATAAAAATTGAATTCTGGAATCCTTTGATCCATTTTTCATCTTCAAATCTGGTAAAATTTTTGTATGGCAAAGACGTTAAACATTAATACATTTATTTCTTCATGACCTGGTTTAAATCTTTAGATGTCACAGAATTTATATTAATTGGCAGCTTTATCTTATTTTATTTGCTGTATATAGTCAGGGTAACAAAAATTGCCAAGCGATTGAAGACGGGATATGGTGCTGTTTTTTTAAAGGTATTTTTAAGAACTGCATATTTTTCCTTGTTGATCATTGCTTTATTGGGACCTTCTTTTGGAGTTAATACTAAGGAAATAAAGTCAGTGGGTAAAGACATCTATATTGCCTTGGACTTATCTCAGTCCATGAATGCCTTTGACATTCAACCTACCAGGCTTGAGAAAGTAAAATCTGAATTGAAGGTCCTTGTAGATGCATTTAGCTCCGATCGTGTAGGTTTGATAATTTTTTCTTCCAGTGCATTTGTTCAATGTCCATTAACATACGACCAAAGTGCGTTAAACCTTTTCATTGAAACATTAAACACCAATCTAGTTCCAAATACCGGAACCGATTTTGGCCCAGCAATTTCATTGGCACTTTCCAAGCTTGATACTGACAAAGCCCCTTTGACAAAACAAACATCTAAAATTATTGTCCTTATAAGCGATGGAGAAGATTTTGGGGAAGAAACTGAAAAAGTGAGCAAAGAGATTGAAGCAGATGGCATAAAATTATATACATTAGGCGTGGGCACCAGGGAAGGAAGCAAAATCATGACAAATACCGGATATAAAAAAGATAGGGAAGGAAATGATGTAGTTACAAAACTCAACCCGAATAATTTAAAGGCTCTGGCACAAAAAACCGGTGGGAAGTATTTCGAAATAAATGAAACTAATAATGAAGTTCCTAAATTAATAAAAACTATAAATAGTATTGAAGGCGAAATAAAAGATGTTAGGAAAGTAGACATTACCGCAAACAAATATTTCTATTTTTTAGGAATGGCTTTATTATTGATGTTTGTTGATGTACTTACAAGCTTTAAAACCCTTAAAATATGATTAAGTTGGTCTTTTTAATCTTATTATTTTTTTATGGTGGGGAAACTAAAGATGTTTCCAAAATCAATGAATTAAAAAAACAAGCACAGGAAGCATATCAAAACAAAGATTTTGCAGCTGCATCGGTGGTTTATCAAAAATTGATTAATGATTTTCAAGTTGAGGATGAACGGATCCTCATTAATCTTGCTAATGTATATTATCAATTAGAGGATACTGCCAATGCTTCTATTTATTATCAAAAAGCTGTTTCGGTTCCAAACAAAAATATTAAATCACAAGCACTAACGCAGCTGGGGGTGATGTCCCATAAAAAGCAAAACCTTGAACCTGCGCTTGCTTTATTTAAAGAAGCCCTGAAAACCGACCCTTCAAATGAAGCGGCCCGGTATAATTTTGAACTGGTCAAAAAACAGGTCAACAAGCAAAAAGAACAAAATAAAGAAGATCAAAAGAAGGATGAAGAAAAAATAGAACCTTCTGAGTTTGCCAAACAACTAAAAGAAAAAGCAGAAAAGCTCGTCAGTGAAAGAAAATATCATGAAGCTTTTAGCCTGATGATAAATGGTACAAAACAGGACCAGACAGTTGCCCATTACAAAGATTTCATATCACGGATAAACGATATTATTGAAATAGAAAAATGAAAGCATTATTTATTTTAGCCATAGTATTTTATGCTATTATATCCCAAACATTTGCTCAAGATGCTGAAACAGCTTTTCATACGGCTGCAGGCCATTATGTAAAAGGAAGTATTCAGGACGCACGTAAAACTGTAGCCACGGCACTTGAAAAATACCCAAGCGATCCGAAATTAAATTCTTTAATGGATAAACTAAAAAAGGAAAATCAAGAGAAGAAAGAAGAGGAGCAAAAAAGCCAGGATCAACAAGAGAAAGAAAAAGAAGAAAAAGAAGAACAAGAAGAACAAAAAGATAAAGGAAGTAATAAAGAAGAAAACAAAGAAAAAGGGAAAGAAGAGGACAAAGGACCATCTGATGAATCAACAGAAAAAAAAGAAGAACAAAATGAGCCTGGCGAGGAAAACAAAGATGGTGAACAAGGGGAAAAGGAAGAGGAGCGCTCACGGTCAGAAAAGTTTCAGGAAATGAACCTTTCTGAAGAAAAAGCCAAAGCAATCCTGGAGGCAATGAAAAACAGTGAGGTGCAATACAT
>JALZND010000084.1 GCA_030857845.1 Bacteroidota bacterium
CCTTTGATCAATTTTGGATGGCGTTCATAAACGCCATCATCTATTAGGACCAAAAATTTTCTTCTGCCATGTGCACCGTCCTTTTCAATTACTTCTTTAAGAATTGCATTTTCCTCCGAAAATACGTCTTCCGTAAAATGGACATCATATTTAAAGGTGACAGTAAAAGATTGATGTAAAGATTTCATGTTTTAATTAATGATTTATAAAAAACCTGAAAATAGCTGATTAATCCAAATCCATATTTATTAAAAATGGGTTGATGTATAAACAGGAATTCAAGGTGATTATTTTTGTTATAAATAACTTTTGCCCGCTGAGGAACATATCCATCGATATAAGAGCTTAAAACCTAACAAATTATTTAATAAATTGTATATTCTTGCAGGTCCTCAAAACAAGCATTTGAATAACAGTAATCATCTGCAATGAATTCCAAATTATTTGTTAATTCTGTTTTTTAGCAGCATAATTTTAATATTTTTCACAGGTAATCTATAATTTACATTTAAGCATATTTAATTTGCTCAGGTTATATGACTTTAGTTAATTATTAACTGAAGTTTCGCACAAAGCTTTAAATAGAATGGAGCGCACATAAACTAGCTATTAAGCAAATGGAGATTTATTTAATGTTTCCATTTGTGACCCTGAAGGGGTCAAATATTAATAGCCCTGGGTTTCAACCCAGGGTTAATAATATAAAAGGCGGGAGTTTTGGCGGTTTTTTTGCCCTTTAAAGCAAAAAAATGACAAAACATCATCTGCGAAACATTAAAATTATAATTTAAATTTTTGACCTAATACCCCACGCCCAATAATTACCTGTCATTAGTACAAAGTAGTAGTAAATATACTATCTTGGGGTATTTGAGTTATAATAGATAAAAACAAACCTAAAGCATCCATTGAAGCACCCGAAATATTTATTACTTCTATTGGCAATCATGACCTTAATAGCAGCCATTGTGTTGAGGTATTCTATTATTGATCAAAAGCAAGGGCAAACTACATACCTAAAAAATGTTTCTGAAAGATTGAACGAGGAGCTGACTAAAATGGACATGGAAATGCAGCCCCTTATTGACCATGTGGCTTCAGGAAAGGACCTTAGCTTAACCAACCTTAATCAAAATTCAGTATATCCATATTATATATTTCATCAGGGCAAATTAATCTACTGGTCTGATTTTCGTTTTGTTCCTGCCTACAGCCAGTTAGCTGGAAATTATGAATATAAATTTGTTGACCTCATCAAGGGCCAATTTGTTGTAAAACGATTTATGCTCCCTGTTCAGGGTGCTGTAGAAATTTTTGTGCTGCTTCCCATTTATATCAATACCGAAATAGACAATCAATATTTATATACCGGTTACAATAAAAAGCTTTTCTTGAGCAATAATTTTGAAATTTTTGGAAACCCTGTTATATCAGAAGGGAAAGTTTATGCACACGGCGAACATTATCTTTTTTCTATTTTGTTTGGACTGGATTATCGCCTTTACAATGAGCCGTATCAAGTTCTTATTGTTGTTTTGATTGCTATTTCTATCCTTTTTTCATTTTTTTATTTGTTGAAATGGCTTAGGTACCTGATTTTCAAAAATAAGAATCAAAGAGGTTTTTTGTTATTGATTGGATGGCTTTTAGTGCTAAGGGCTGGTCTGCTGTATTTTGATTTCCCTTATTCTTTGGTGGACCTGGAGCTGTTCAACTCTATCTATTTTGCTTCCTCAATCTTTAACCCCTCATTAGGTGACCTCTTGCTCAATGTGCTTTCCTTGTTTATTGTTGTAATCTACTTATTTAAATATTACCATAAATTCAGGGTTTATAAGAGGTTGATGCAGCTTTCACAATACACGAAAACGCTGGTTTCAGTGTTTTTGGTCCTGCTCAGTTTTCTGGCCTTATTTTTCCAGTTTATGGTGCTGAGTTCCATTTATCAGCATTCGCAGCTGTCCATTGACATCACCAGCAGTATTAGTTTTTCTTCTTTAAAAATTGTAGTGCTATTGATATTTATCATCAATGCCACAATTTATTTTTTCCTGGCACATATAATTTTTAAGATTTTTATAAAGATCAGTGCCAATTCAAAAACCATTAGATTTAATACCTTCATAGCTGGCACCCTGTTGTTTATAACATTTGGACATTTGTTCAATTTAAATATTTTAGTTATTACCCTGCTGAATTCCCTGTATTTTATTGTGCTTTATGCATTGGGGCTGCCCCAATACCTGGTTAAGGTTAAATATTTAACTTTTATTTATTTATTTATAAGCGCTATGGTATGTGCATGGATTGGAGCTTATAGCGTATACTATTTTGAGCAAATAAAAAACCTGGATCAAAAGCAAAGATTTGCAAGCCAATTACTTGTTGAGAATGACATATTAGGGGAAAATCTTTTGTATGAAGCAGGCACACGAATTAAGAACGACATATTCATAAAAGGTAGGTTCACCAGCTTGTTTGCATCCAAAGATATCATTCAGCAGAAGATAAAGAGGTACTACCTAAGTAGCTATTTTGATAAATATGATGTTCAGGTACACCTTTTTAATTCCCAGGGAACCACTCTTCAGTTCAGCGAAACAATGGCTAACTTTTATGAATTAAAAAAGAGGATCAGTGAAGGTGCTTACAACACAGATTATGAAAATTTATATTTTATAAAAGATCCTGGGGCATCAGGCATCAGCAACTACATGTACTTTTTAGAAATTAAAAGGTTTGGGTTGACCATCGGCCATATATTGTTAGACCTGAAATTAAAGAAGATCATTCCCAATTCAGTATACCCGGAACTATTGATCGACAAGCGGTTTTATCAACCAAATTTGAATAAAAATTACAGCTATGCTATTTATGCTGAGGAGCAGTTGTTAAATAGTGCAGGAAATTTTAATTATGTTAGGAATTTAAGTACTGACCTACTTGAAAAAGAAACTTTGTTTGAAAAAGGCATTACAAAAAATTCCTATCACCACTATGGGGTTCATAGTGAGGACAACCGGATTATTGTCATTTCATCACCACATGATGGCGCAGAAATTATAATTTCCAATTTCTCCTTTTTGTTTTTGATTTTCATATTGGCCATTGTGGTTTTAATTGTTTTTTACTCCTTTTACTTTAGCATCAAAAAAATCAACCTGAATTTGGCAACAAAAATTCAGCTTTACCTTAATTCTGCCTTTTTTCTGCCGCTTTTGGTGGTAAGCATTACAACGTTAAGCCTGATCAGCAATTCATTTAAGAAGGACCTTTTCAGCCAATATTACAAACGTGCCGAAGCAATATCCAGCAATATAGTGGGACCTTTGGATGTATACATCAACAACCCTTCTCATAGGGAAGAATTGTACAACAACTTATCACAGATAGCAAGGTATTCTGAAGCCGATATCAATCTTTTCAATACCAATGGAAAGCTGATTGTTTCCAGCCAGCCTCAGATTTACAACAACGACCTATTGTCAGAATTTATTAACCCAAAAGCACTTGCTTATATCAAAGAACAAAATTACACCAGGATAATTTTGGAAGAATCTGTTGGCACCCTGCACTATAATTCTGCCTATGTAGGAATTAAATCATTTGAAACAGGGAAACTTATTGGAATCATAAGCATTCCGTTTTTTGATTCAAAGGCAGAACTGGAAAGGCAGATTATTGATGTATTCACCAATATCATTAATATTTTCACTTTCATATTTATCATTTTGTTGGTGATCTCTTATTTTGCTTCACAGCTGCTAACCTATCCGCTGCTTGTTATTACCCAAAAAATTAAAAAAACCACACTCGCCCAATACAATGAACCCCTGGAGTGGAAATCTGATGATGAAATTGGGCTTTTGGTAGGAGAGTACAACAGGATGCTCCTGAACCTGGAAGCAAGTAAGGAAGCTTTGTCAAAGAGCGAAAAAGAGTCGGCCTGGAGGGAAATGGCCAAGCAGGTAGCACATGAAATAAAGAACCCACTTACGCCAATGAAGCTAATATTGCAGCACTTAAAGCGTGTTATGCATAATGATAGCCCTAAAAATGGACAACAAATTGATAAACAGATAAATACCCTGCTGCACCAGGTTGATAACCTAAATGACATTGCTACCTCCTTTTCTTCATTTGCCCAGATGCCAATCCCTAAAAATGAAGAATTTGAACTCTCACAGGTAATCAGAAAAACAGTAAACCTGCACCATGCGGAAAATGAAAAAGTAATTTTTCTTAATGAAATTGGGGAAATACAAGTAAAGGGCGACGAAAATTTAATGGGCAGGATCATTTCAAACTTAATTATCAATGGCCTTCAGTCTGTTCCAAAAGAACGTACTCCAACTATTGAAATATTTTTGCAGCTTAAAAATGCCAATAAAGTAACTATTGAAATAAAAGATAATGGCATTGGAATAGCAGAAAATATAAAAGATAAAGTTTTTATTCCTAATTTTAGTACAAAATATACTGGCTCTGGTATAGGGCTCGCAATTGCAAAAAGAGGTATTGAACATGCCGGAGGTTCCATTTGGTTCGAAACCAGGGAAGGCATGGGCACTTCATTTTATATAGAATTACCACTGGTAAACTAATGTTCCTAAAAGGGTTTCTTCTAACGTCAATATTTCTTCTCCTGACAGTTGGTGTGCATGCACAAATTACCAGTCAGAAATGCCGTTATGAAAAATTGGATAAGGGGCATTTTGTTCTTGATTCCCTTTCTGTAGACGCCGCTTCAATCACAATGGAAGGAATACCTGATTCCTTGTTTCATTACAATATCAATACAGGAAATATTGAACTAAGCCAAAAAATAGTGTTGGATTCTGCTTTGATTTGCTACAGGACACTGCCGTTTAAACTTAATGAAGTTAGGTTCAAAAAAAGCATGCACCTGTACGACTCCAATGCCATTTTTAAAGATAGGCCACCAGTACAGTTGAACACCAAAAAAGAAGAGCTTTTTCATTCGCCAGAACTTAATAAAACAGGAAGCCTTAGTAGGGGCATATCATTTGGCAATACGCAAAATGTTTTTGTCAATTCTGCTTTAAACCTTCAGCTGGAGGGGAAAATAAGCGATGATATTAATATTAGGGCAGTTATTTCCGATCAGAATATTCCTTTACAGCCTGAAGGCAATACTCAGCAGCTTCAGGAATTTGATAAAGTTTATATTCAGTTGTACAATGAACATGCCTCCTTAACCGCCGGGGATGTGGTGCTGCAAAACAAAGCCTCTCATTTTTTGAGGTATTATAAAAATGTTCAGGGTGGGCAGCTTGAAGGTAAATATAAAACTTTTGGAAGCGCTACGGCAGAAACAAGTGCGAGTGTGTCTATAGCAAAGGGTAAATTTGCCTCTGTACCGGTGGAGGTGATAGAGGGAGTGTTAGGGCCCTATAGGTTAAGAGGCCCTGAAAATGAACGTTTTATAATTGTACTTGCAAACTCCGAAAAGGTATTTCTTGATGGGGTGCTTTTGCAAAGAGGCTTTGATCATGATTACGTTATTGATTACAACCTTGGTGAGATCACTTTTACGCCGAAGGTGCTTGTTACAAAATACTCAAGGCTGAGAATAGACTATGAATATTCCGAAAGGAATTACAGCAGGTCCATCATGAATGCCAGCCATTACCAAAAGGCTGGGAAAGCAAATATTTACCTTAATCTATACAGCGAAAAAGACAATCCGCACCAACCATTAAGCTTTGGCCTGAGTGATGAACAGAAATTGTACCTCAGCGAAATAGGCGATAATCTTGAGCAGGCACAGATCCCTTCTTACGATAGTGTTGCCTTTAGCAATAACAGGGTCTTGTATAAAAAGGAAATAATAAATCAAAATGGTGCTGATATAACAATTTTTAAATACACAGCCCATCCTGATAGTGCAAGGTTCAGCGTGGTTTTTTCTGAAGTAGGTTATGGCAAAGGGAATTATGAATCTTTGGCAGCAACTGCAAATGGCAGGATAAATCAATATGTGCCCCCTGTAAATGGTATGCCACAAGGCAGGTTTGAACCTGTAAGGTCAATACCGCTCCCAAACAAAAGGCAAATGATAACAACGGGCGCAGGCTATGATCTTTCTGAATACGATAAGGTATCTGCCGAGGCGGCATTTTCTGATCATGACCTCAACATGTACTCAAACCTTGACAACGATGACGACCGGGGAAAGGCTTTTAAGGTGGGTTATCAAATGACCGGCAGGAAACTGGCTATAAAAAATTACAAGCTCAACAGCCTGGTGGATTATGAATTTAATGATGAAAATTTCAGGCCCATAGATAGGTACCGTTACATTGAGTTTGATAGG
This sequence comes from Bacteroidota bacterium, assembly GCA_030857845.1. Taxonomy (GTDB): domain Bacteria; phylum Bacteroidota; class Bacteroidia; order Cytophagales; family Cyclobacteriaceae; genus JALZND01. The sequence goes on from JALZND010000084.1 coordinate 6,338, forward strand.
GACTGGAGCTATAACCCCATGGTTTTAGAAGATAAAACACCAGATCATATTTTCAACTGGCTTACTTCTTTGGAAAAAGATTTCAACAATAGGCTTGAATATAAAATTTCCGCAAGGAAAAGGGGAGAGCATATAAATGGCATACAACATTATGTGAATGGGGCGAAAAAGTTACAAAGGTTCCAGGTCTCTTCTCAAAACTTTATGATGAACAACCATAAGCTCTTGAGCCGGTCTGAATGGTACAGATCCTTTAACGACATCCATTATACTTCCAGATTTTTAGTGCCAGGGTATGAATACCGTCTGGATAAAAACAATGAGAAGGTATATGAAACAGGAAAGCTCCTTTTCACAGCCATGAACTATCAGGAACATAAAGGCTATATAAAAACCAATGACAGCCTGGATGTTAAGTTAGATTTAAACCACAGCTTTAGGGTGGACAATGATACCCTGAACAATGAACTTGTGCCAGCTACAAGGGCGCATACCACAAATTTCGGTTTTGGCGGCAATTTGAAAAAAAACCAACACCTGAATTTTTTGATGACCTACCGCAACCTTGAATTTGTAAGAACAGATGAAATAGGAAATGAAAATAAAAAAGAAGAGACTGCCATGGGCAGGGTTGATTGGATGGGCAATATTTTTGACAAACATATAAAATCTGAGCTTACCTATGCCGTAGGAAATGGAAGGGAACTTAAAAGGGAATTCATTTACCTGCAGGTCCCTGCAGGGGAAGGAACCCATACCTGGCGTGACGACAATGGTGACAACATACAAGACCTTAATGAATTTTATGAAGCGATAAACCCTGATGAAAGAAATTATGCAAGGATTTTTGTGCCTACTGATGAATACATTTTAGCTTACAGCGGAAATTTTAATTATCGGCTAAACGTTGAAATGCCAAGGGCTTGGAGAAGTATAGGTGGATTAAAAGGGTTCTTGTCACGTTTTTCTAATAATACTTTTTGGACTATTGAAAAAAAAATAACGGATAGTAATTTTGCAAGCAGATTGATCCCTTTTAATACAACCATTAATGAAGAGGACCTTCTCTCAATGAGGGAAAATTTCCGGTCTACATTTTTTTACAATAGGGCAGACCCTAAATTTGGATTGGAAGGCGGCATGATGATATCTGAATTCAAGCAATTAATGACCAATGGCTTCGAAACAAATCAAAATGCCGAATATAGGATCCACTCAAGATATAATATTGAAAAGACCTATAATATTGGTCTCCAATCAGCTACGGCTTTGAGATCAAGTTCATCAGATTTTTTGGAAGGTAGAAATTATGCAATCAGGTCCTATCGTTTATCCCCTGAACTGGCCTGGCAACCTACTACCCATATCCGCCTCACTGGAAGTTATAGCTTTCACGATAAGTTGAATATCCTTAGCGCTGAAAATTCAGAAAAAGCACATTTTGATGAATATACTGTAGATGTAAGGCTGGCAAAAGCTTCTGCCGCCACCTTTAGTGCTGTTTTAAAATATACACATATTGAATTTGAAGGCCAGGCAAACACACCTCTTGGTTATGCCCTTTTAGAAGCCCTTCAGCCCGGGGATAATCTTACCTGGTCATTTACCCTCCAACAGAAAATCACCACAGGGCTGCAGATGAATATAAATTATGAAGGCCGTAAGTCAGGGGAAGCAAATATGATCCACATCGGCAGGATGCAGGTCAATGCTTTGTTTTAATTAATTTTTTAGATGTTTATGTCAAGCATGATAGCTTAGTAATAAGAGCAACAACTTCTGCAAAGAAGAATTTTTCAGTATAGGCGTCACTTATACTCCAGGCCTATCTTTTAGATCATTTCTATTCGCAGCTTGTCTAAACACGTCTATATACATCCATATTTCTATTATATATTTAGTAATTGAATTTAAACAATGCTAAATATGAAATAATAAATTACATGCATTCGCTAATTAGTAATTATTGGTTTTTTGGCAGATAATTTTATCACAATTTTACCTTTCAGTTTAGCCTGCATGCCAACAATCGCGAGCCTTTAATTATTATGAGCAAAAATATTATGCAGATATTGACCATTAACAAAAATGTCAAAATAAGTTTATTCAATCTAAAGCATGAAAGACTAATCCATATTTTCAGGTTGTCTATCATTGCCTTAATATTTTTAAATTATAATATTGAGGTGCATGCTCAGCAGAAATCAATGAAAAAACCTGCTAGTAGCATTCAGATGCCAGAACTACAACTAGGATTGAAGACAGGATTGAATTTTGCCCGCATCAATTCTACACAGGAATATAATGTTTTGGAAAGTACCGATGGAACGGAAAACTCCGGCAAGAAGTACAAAAATAGTAGGTCCGGAATGCAATTGGGATTTACTGCCGCTTATGGTTTGAACCAGAATATTTCTTTTTTGGCTTCACCTGTTTATACAAGCTTTAAATTTGGCTATGAAAATAAATATTCATGGATTGATGCCGAAAGGACTACAAACCATACAAATTTAAATTTTTCTCATGAACATGTCCTTCATTATATTGAAATACCATTATCTGTTAAATACCACATACTCTCCGGAAAAATCAAGCCATATATAGAAACCGGTGGGTTTTATGGCATCCTTCAATCTGCCAACAAAACCATCTCAACCACAAGGACAGACAATGCTTCAGGGGAGCAATCTATTGAAGTAAATGATGTACAAACCATTGGGATTAAAAATTTATTCATTTCTTCAAATCTTGGGGTTTTAGGGGGTGCAGGGATCCGGTATGACATTGGCCGGGTTTCATCGCTTATGACAGGAAGTACAAACCTGGGTGTGATAAGCCTTGTTTTCTCTGGTATTTATAAATACGGCTTGAACAATATTACAAATGTTCGAAACAGGTATGCTGACAATCGTACCGTAATGGGCGCATATGATGTGCTGGATGATATTAGGATGAACAATATAGAAATTTCAATGGCTTGTTTATTTACTTTAAAATATAAAAACAAATAATTACGGACGTAGAAAATCAGATCTTTATGAAGATTAAATCTCCCCTTGTTAATATATATAGAAAGGGATCCCTTACTATTCAACTCCTGAAGATTGTCATGATTATTATTTTCTCATCATGCCAAATTTCAGAAAATAAGGTTGAACCGGAAGTGACATTCAATATGATTTATAATGAGAATAATTTTCAGGGCAATTACGATCCCCTGGACATCAGGCAGACATCTGACAGTGGGTATCTTATTCTATCAGCCCGTGACAAATGGAGCATCTCAATCCTGAAAACAGACAAATGGGGTGCCGTAGAAAAACTAACACATTTAGAAGCGCCTTATGCTAATGCTTTGCCCTTAATCCTGGAAAAAGACACCTCCTATTATTTCTTTTGCATGAACGAGTTGAGCCTCCATACTTATTTGATGAAGATCAACAAGGAAACATGGCAACCAGAAGTGGATAAAGTTTATAATGACATCACTTACCCTTTAGCCACTTCCATGGTCCCTGAGAATGCTGTGCTGTTGCAGAGCTATGACAGGGTAGGCAGAAATACGCAATTGTCCAAGTTGGATGGAAATTTTAATATTGTTTGGAAAAAAACCTATCCAATACTTGAAGATCAGGAAGAGCCTATTATTTCGCATTTGACAAGGATCGGAAAAAGGCTTCCTTTTTTTACAGGTTATCTGGGAGATCCATCAAAAGCAAATACCTATTTTTTAAATGGATACTACAATTTCTCTATGTCAATGCTTTTTGTTAGCATCAATACGGGAGAGCTGAAAGGAGTGGTAAATGGATATCAGGATAAAGGTGCAATAAGTGCGGCCATCATGACCAGCGGCAACAATATGGCCTTATCAAGGTACAGCTTTGAAGATAATTTTTTGCTGCCCCGCCAGGAAATCAACACAAGTGCCATCAACTTTAGCGGCGATCTTAAGGGTACACAATTACCAGAATTATCTTTAAATGCTCCGGTTCATATAAAAAAATTAACAGTAGCTGGCAAGGAGATTCTAATTTATGCAACCGAAACTAAAAGCAACCAGATAGTATTGTACACCTATGATGCTGCATCTGGAAATTTATTGGGAACCCGATATTGGGGAAACCAGTATCCTTATAAAGTCGCATCTTTTACAGCCACTGCCGATGGAGGACTGGCAATAGTTGGAAAAACATATGTTGCGGGAAAATTCCCAAGAATATATCTAATAAAAATTTCCGCTGCCGAATTTTCAAGGATGGCAAATTAAACATCCAATGGATGCCTTTCAATAAACTGAATATTTCTGATCTTTAAAAATTTTAGAAATCTTTTTAACCTGAGTTCAATTAAAAAGTGGAAAAACATGCGATGGTGCATCTCCTCATCACCTCCGTGATCAATCTGAGTTAAGAAGATACCGGATAATTAAAGATTTTTGAAATTAATCCCGTTAGATTTCGGTATCCAGGCTTGACGACCGGTTTTTAATAGTCGAACTCAGTTTATTAGGTATCATCCAATTTAGATTAAACCACCGCTGCTGATACCATTAGGAGCTACAAATGCCTGGAGGGCTTTAACCCGAATAGACAAACGAAATCACCATTCCATCAAATTGTGTTTAGTACAAAAAACCGGGACAAATCCTTGATAAAAGACACCGTGAGGCAATGTTTAAGGATATATGGGGAATTTTGAAGAATAAGAAGTGTCATCTATATCGAAATATTTCTTTCAGGGAGGAATATATGCGTTTATTGGAAGAACACAATATTCAAATTAGAGGAAAAATATCCGTTATAATGCATTGTTCAACCACTCCGTGGTTTCGGCTGTAATTAATTACATGCCCGTTATCACGGGCTATTCAGGTTCAAGC
>JALZND010000401.1:0-2807 GCA_030857845.1 Bacteroidota bacterium
TAAACCTTAATGCCATTTCAGCCATGGTCATTCTATTAGGTATAAGAGGTTTTAACTTTTCGGCATGCTCTACACTTGATTTTAAATTTTCAGGTACAAAATAAGTTCCCCTCCAATCCCCTTCAGGAAATTTGGTATCTAGGGTTAAATTGCCTGTTAAAGTGCCTTCGTCAAAAGGAACCCTTGCAATCACAGCAATATCAAGCTCTTTGCATACAGGGAAAAGCTGATCTTCAGGGGCTTGGTCAAAGATATTGTAAATCACCTGTACCGCATCAATTAATCCTGTTTTTAGCGTCTCAATGCCATTGTTTGGTTCCCAACGGTTCACACTTATGCCCATTGACCGGATTTTACCTTGCTGTATCAAGTCTTCAACTGTCCTTTGCCACCGCTCATCCTTTGCCCAGCTATCTTCCCAAACATGGAATTGCATCAGGTCAACGGTTTCCTGTCCCAGGTTTTTTAATGTTTTGTGGGTATAATCTATAATATGATTGGAAGGAAAACAATCTTCCAGTTTAAAATGGCTTTTAGATGGCCAGGTTAGGTTTTTGGGTGGAATCTTTGATGCAAGGTATAATTTTCTATCAGAATGCCTCTTAACAAGTTGTCCTAAGAATTTTTCACTCAAACCTTCACCATAACCCCAGGCTGTATCAAAAAAATTACAACCTGATTCTACCGCAAGATCTAGGGCTGCAAATGATTCTTTTTCTTCTGAACCTGTCCATCCAGCCATTCCCCACATACCATAACCCACTTCACTTACAGACCAGCCCGTTCTTCCAAATTTCCTATATTCCATTTCAAAAAATTAAAAACCTATTCTAAAAAAAACTAAAATATTAAAGCAGCGATAACAATAATGCAAACAAATATTATCCATTTAAAAATTCCCTTCCCAACAACCAAAAAATATCAGCAAACCCAAATCTTCACACATTTAGCCACCCCCAACAGCTACCCGCTAATCGCTAACAGCTAAAAGCTAACAACTAAACATGCAAAGCCCTATTATCAGTAGCAGCCAAACAAGCTTCTTTCAATGCTTCTGTAAAAGTAGGGTGTGCATGCGACATCCTTGAGATATCCTCTGCTGATGCCCTGAATTCCATGGCCACCACCGCTTCAGCAATCATGTCTGCTGCCCTTGGCCCAATGATATGGACCCCAAGAATTTCATCTGTTTTTTGGTCTGCCAAAACTTTTACAAGCCCATCGGTATCCATGCTTGCGCGCGCCCTTCCTGAAGCTTTGAAAGGAAAGGAGCCTGATTTATAGGCAACACCTTTTTCTTTAAGTTGCTCTTCAGTATACCCTACTGATGCTACCTCTGGCCAGGTATATATTACACCAGGAATTAAAAGATAATTGATATGGGGCTTCTGGCCCACCATATGTTCTGCAGCATTAACGCCTTCTTCTTCGGCTTTATGTGCCAACATAGCACCACGAATTACATCACCTATGGCATAGATGTTCGAAGCATTTGTCTGAAGGTGGTCGTTTACGGCAATTGTGCCATTTTTCTCAGCAGTAATGCCTATATTTTCAAGGCCTAAGCCTTCTGTAAAAGGTTTTCTACCAATAGAAACCAAACAATAATCTGCTTTGATTTCGATGGTTTCACCATTGTTGTTTTCTGCTTTTATAAGCACCTCTTCACCCTGGTTTTCAACAGAAACAACTTTATGGCTAAGCTTAAAATCGAAGTCTAATTTTTTCAAAACCTTTTGAAGTTCCTTGCTCATGGTCATGTCCATAAGCGGGGTGATACGGTCCATCAATTCCACTACAGTTACTTTAGCACCAAGCCTTGCATACACTGAGCCAAGCTCCATCCCTATATAACCTCCACCGATAACAATAAGATGTTTTGGCACTTCCTTCATTTCCAGGGCTTCTGTGCTGGAGATAATCCTTTTTTTGTCAAGTTTTATAAATGGCAATATTAAAGGTTTGGATCCTGTGGCGATAATCGCTTTTTCGGTGCTTATTTTTTGTTCGCCGCCCTCTGAATCAATTATTTTAATATTGTTTTTATCAATAAAAGAACCTGTGCCGTGATAAACCTTGATTTTGTTTTTCTTCATCAGGAAATCGATCCCGCCAACGGTTTGTTTTACCACTTCGCTTTTTCTTTTGATCATCTGGTCCAGGTTTACCTTCAAATCATTAAGCTCTATGCCATGTTCCTTAAAAGTATGCTGGGCATTATGGAAATGTTCCGATGAGTCTAATAAGGCTTTGGAAGGAATACAGCCTACATTTAAGCATGTTCCGCCAAGGGTATTATATTTTTCGATGATAGCTGTTTTCATTCCCAATTGTGCACATCTAATAGCTGCAACATACCCTCCAGGCCCGGAACCTATCACTACTACATCATAATCCATTATAATTTTTTTTAAGAGGTTGAAAAACGAGTTGTTATATTAATTTAAGGCCATCAAAATTTTCTTTTTGATGGCCTTCTTGAATGTTTAAAAATTATACACCTAATAATAACCGGGTGGGGTCTTCCAATAATTGTTTCACCCTTACCAGGAAGCTAACTGATTCCCTTCCATCAATGATGCGATGGTCATAGGAAAGCGCCACATACATAATAGGCCTTACCACTATTTCGCCATTGACCACCACTGGCCTTTCTACAATATTATGCATTCCTAATATTGCGGCTTGTGGTGCATTAATAATAGGGGTAGACATCATGCTGCCAAAAACTCCTCCATTTGTAATGGTAAAAGTACCTCCGGTCATTTCATCAATGGAAAGTTTATTTTCCCTTGCCTTGATAGCCA
>JALZND010000401.1:2817-3679 GCA_030857845.1 Bacteroidota bacterium
CCGGGACCACCAAACCTTTAGGGGCAGAAACAGCTATTGAAATATCGCAGAAGTCATTATAAATCATTTCATCTCCATCAATAAATGCATTTACTGCCGGCCATTCTTGCAAGGCGACACAAATTGCTTTTGCAAAAAAGGACATAAAGCCAAGGTTCACGTCGTATTTTTCTTTAAACTGTTCTTTGTATTTCTTCCTGAGCTCCATGATCGGTTTCATGTCTACCTCATTGAAGGTAGTGAGCATGGCAGTTTCATTTTTTACGGATACCAGCCTTCTGGAAACAGTTTTCCTTAAACTGCTCAACTTTTCCCTTCTTTGGTTTCTGTTACCTGAGGCAGCAATATTTTGAGGTGCAGCCTCTATAGGTTTAGGCTTGGCGGCCTCAGATTTTGAGCTAGCTGCAGGCTGCTGTTTTTGAGCTCCCAAAGCATCTTCTTTGGTAATCCTTCCATCTCTTCCTGTGCCTTTTACATTGGCAGAGTCTACATTTTTTTCATCCAGAATTTTGGCGGCTGCAGGTGATGCATGCCCGGCGGCATAGGAAGAATTTTCTTTGGATGAAGAAGTGGCCTGTTCGGCCTTTGGTTCTTCTGATTTGCCACCCACAGCAGATCCATCCGATTCTATGGTACATAAAAGGGCCCCAATTTCTAAAGTTTCACCTTGTTTTGCTTTTATATGCAAAATTCCTGCGGTTTCAGCGGTAAGTTCAAAAGTAGCTTTGTCAGATTCTATTTCTGCAATGACTTCATCCAAGGAAACTGCTTCACCATCATTTTTTAACCATTGTGCAATAGTTACTTCATTGATAGATTCCCCTACAGCAGGCACGTGCATCTCAAAGGTTGATTTTTCGGG
>JALZND010000085.1 GCA_030857845.1 Bacteroidota bacterium
GCGCTAATCTATCGGGCTCATTTTGCTTTTAGTAAGATTCCCCGGATTACTTCAAAAGGTTTGAGCACAGGTGCTATTCTTGGATTTACAAATACATTGGTAGAAATCCTTACAAAAGAAAAACCGTCTCATATTGCTGTTGCTTTTGATACTTCTGCCCCTACATTTCGGCATACTACTTATTCAGAATATAAAGCACAAAGGCAGGAGCAGCCGGAAGACATCAATGTTGCAATACCTTATGTGAAAGAAATTATTAAAGCATTTTGTATCCCGGTACTTGAACTAGACGGATATGAAGCTGACGATATAATAGGCACTTTTGCAAAAAAAGCATGCAGAAGAGGTTATACTGTATTTATGATGACCCCTGATAAAGACTTCAGCCAGTTGGTGGAGCGCAATATTTTTCTTTATAAACCATCGTACATGGGCAATGGAGTAGATATTTTGGGTGTGGATGAGGTTCTTAAAAAGTTTGATATTGAAAATGTAGACCAGGTAAGGGATATTTTAGGGTTGCAGGGAGATGCTGTTGACAATATACCCGGGATTCCGGGAATTGGTGCAAAAACCGCTGTGAAGTTATTGAAAGAATTTGGTACTGTAGAAACTTTGGTAAAAAATGCCGAACAGCTTAAAGGAAAATTACGGGACAATGTGGTTACTTACGGAGAACAGGGGATTTTATCAAAGTTATTGGCAACAATTAATATAGACGTACCTATAGAATTCAATGAATCAGAGTTGCTTTACGAAGGCCCAAATGAAGAAAAATTAACCACCTTATTTAATGAGCTTGAATTTAGGACATTAATGAAACGGGTTTTGGAGGGAGGCCAAGGCAAAAAAGTTATAAAAGAAGAAAATAAGCAAATGGACTTATTTGCCTCAAGTGTAGCCGAAGCCCCAATGCTTGATGTGGAAGAAATAATTGAAGGAACAGCACCAATTTTGCCAGTTCCTGGTAAAATAGATACTATAAATACTGTAGTGCACCAATACCACCTCATTACTACTCCTGAAATGCGCAAATCATTGGCAAAGTTCTTAAAGCAGCAGGAAGAAATATGTTTCGATACAGAAACTACTGGAGTTGATTCTATTGAAGATGAACTTATCGGTATATCATTTTCATATCTGGCTAAAGAAGCATATTATATTCCTGTCCCGCATGATAAAGAAGGTGCATGTGCAGTTTTGTTGGATTTTAAGGATATTTTGGAAGACGAGAACATAATAAAAGTGGGCCAAAATCTAAAGTTCGACATACTGATGTTGAAAAAATATAATATTGACATTAAGGGGGTACTTTTTGATACAATGATAGCCCATTATCTTCTGGAACCTGACATGCGACACAAAATGGACCTGCTTTCTGAGACCTACTTAAATTATAAGCCCATACCTATAGAAGATTTAATTGGCAAAAAAGGCAAGAACCAAAACAATATGAAAAATATTGACCTGGATGTGGTTACAGAATATGCCGCTGAAGATGCCGATATAACCCTACAACTTAAACATAAACTAGCCCCACTTGTCAAAACTCAAAGTTTAGATAAACTATTCCATGAGATTGAATGTCCATTGATCCAGGTCCTTGCTGATATGGAATATGAAGGCATAAAAGTCAATATGCAGACTTTAAAGGAGTATTCTGTAGAGCTTGAAGGTGATATCCTGCTCCTGGAGCGGGAGATATATGCCTTGGCTGGTGAAGAATTTAATATTTCCTCCCCAAAACAGCTGGGCGACATCCTATTTGATAAAATGATCCTGGACAAAAAGCCAAAGAAAACCAAAACTGGCCAATATGCCACAGGAGAAGAAATATTATCCAAAATGGCTTCTGAGCATGTCATCGCAAAAAAGATTATGGATTACCGGGAGCTGCAAAAACTCAAGAACACCTATGTAGATGCTTTGCCAGAATTGATAAGTAAGATGGATGGTAGGATCCATACCTGCTACAACCAGGCAGTAGCTGCAACTGGCCGGTTGAGCTCTACCAACCCAAATTTGCAAAACATCCCTATCCGGACAGAAAAAGGCAGGGAAATAAGGAAAGCATTTATCCCTAGAAATGTTGATTATGTTTTAATGGCGGCTGATTATTCCCAAATTGAGCTGCGCATCATGGCTTCTTTTGCAAAAGATAAAAGCATGATCGATGCATTCCGCAATGGAAGGGACATTCATGCCACCACTGCAAGTAAAATATTCAATGTACCTCTCGAAGAAGTAGATAATGATATGCGCAGAAAAGCAAAAACAGCCAACTTTGGGATTATTTATGGGATTTCAGCATTTGGGTTGTCCCAAAGATTAGAAATACCCAGGAAAGAAGCTTCCGAAATAATTGAAGCATATTTCAAAGAATTCCCATCTGTAAAAGATTATATGGATAACGTAATCATCAAGGCAAGGGAAAATGAATATGTAGAAACCATTATGGGAAGAAGGAGATATTTACGGGACATTAACTCACGGAACGCGACTTTGCGAGGATATTCAGAAAGAAATGCCATAAATGCGCCCATACAAGGAAGTGCTGCAGACATGATAAAAAAGGCCATGATAGACATTCATGGATTTATCAGGGAAAACAAACTTAAGTCAAGGATGATCCTACAGGTCCATGATGAACTGGTTTTTGATGTTTTCAAAGGTGAAGAAGATATCATGCGTGAAAATGTGGAAAAGCTAATGAAACACTCCCTGGAACTTGAAGTGCCTATGGAAATAGGTACTGGTTTTGGCGTTAACTGGCTTCAGGCACATTAACTTATTATTTTACAGCTCATCCATAATTAAGATTAAATCGTATTTACAATACCACTTTTGATTTTATAGTACCAGGCTATAGATTATGACAAAGAAGTTGATCACTTATGAAGATATTCAATTGGCACATAGGCGTATCAAGCCCTACATCCATAAAACCCCTGTATTAACTTCCAAAAGTATCAATAACATAATCGGCTGTGAAGTATATTTCAAATGTGAAAATTTTCAAAAGGTCGGGGCTTTTAAAATGAGAGGGGCTACAAACGCCATTTTGTTATTATCCACATTTGATAAACAACACGGGGTAGCAACTCATTCCTCTGGCAACCATGGCCAGGCAGTTGCCTTGTCGGCACGGCAAAATAGCATGAAGGCGTATATTGTGATGCCTGAAAATGCCCCAGAAATAAAAAAGAAAGCTGTAGAAGGATATGGAGCAAAAGTTATTGAGTGTAAACCTACGCTACAATCCAGGGAGCAAACCCTACAAGAAACCATAAAGGAAACAGGTGCAGCATTTATCCATCCCTACAATGATGTAAATGTGATTGCCGGACAGGGCACAGTAGCTCTTGAATTTCTGGATGAAATTCCGTATCTTGATTTAATACTGGTACCTGTAGGTGGTGGTGGACTAATCAGTGGAACTGCTTTGGCAACCCATTATCTTTCACGCAAAACTAAAGTAATAGGATGCGAACCTAAGGGTGCCGACGATGTTTACAACTCTTTTGGAGCAGGAATTATAGTAAAGAAAGACCATCCCAAATCTATTGCCGATGGGCTTTTGTCTACTGTTGGCCAAATTAATTTTGACATCATAAAAACCTATGTCCACCAAATCCTTACTGTAGAAGAATCAGAAATTATAATGGCAATGAAACTGGTATGGGAACGGATGAAGATAATAATTGAACCTTCAGCAGCAGTGCCTTTAGCTGCCTTGATAAATAATAAAGAAAATTATAAAGGAGAAAAGGTTGGGATAATCTTGTCTGGGGGCAATGTAGACGTTGAAAAATTTCATTTTAATATTTAATGTGAGTCAAAGTTTTATTCAAAATAACTTAAAACTGTTTAGAATTGATCTTATATGGTCTATTAGTAAAAAGTTGTGATATAAGGCTTTATATATTTTATAAATTCTATTTATTTTATATTTTTGACAAAAAAAAGCTATGACGGAGAATATAAATATCCGAAAAATCAAAGTTCAACATTTCAAGAATCTGGTAGCAGTTGCCTATTCTGATGGCTATTACGATGAAATAGAAAGGGATTTCCTTGCAGAAAAAGCTGTTGAATATGGTTTGACAACAGAAATTGTCAGTGGTATTTTATCACATGCCGAAGATTTGCAATTTATAGTTCCTGAAAACACAGTTGACAGCGAAGAGCAGCTTACAGATGTAGTTTATATGGCAATCATTGATGGGGTGTTAAGGGCTAAAGAATATGAACTTTGTGTTAGTATAGCCAAAAAGTTGGGATTTAATAAAGAATATGTAGATGATGTAATAATACGATTGAAAAAAATCTGGAATGATAAACAGGAAAACTGACTAAATTATTAATTTAAAAAAAGCATAAAAAAACCCCGGGTTGGGGTTTTTTTATGCTCCATTAAATTTAGGTTCATTATTTCTTAGGGGCAGTTGTACTAGCGGCTGGAGGTGTAACCCCCAATTTTTTAAGTATTAAATTAGAAATATTGCTTTCTTCATTGGCATATAATAGTATGTCAAGGCCACCTACACCATCACTAAATACATGTGTATATCCATTTTCTTTAGCAACTTCGTTGATTACTTTTCCTACTTTATCATAAGCCGGTTGAAAGAGTTCTACTTGTTTCTTTTGCAATGAAGATTCTGCTTCCCTTTGAAATTTCTGCAAAGAAGCCTGCAAGTTTTGCAATTCTTCTTCTTTATCTGCCCTTACCACTTCGGTCATTGTTTGCGAATTTTTTGCATATGCCTCATATTTGGTCCGGAATTCCTGGTCTTTGGACTGTAATTGGTTACTTAGTTGTTTTTCATAAGCTTTGTAATCAGATTCAATTTGTTTGGCTTCTGGCAAAAGGCTTAAGATATAATCAACATTGGTATATCCAATTTTTAAAGGAGTGTTTGCATTTTGTGCCTTTACAGTAAAACTTGCAAAGAAGATTGCTAATACTCCAAAGATTAATTTACTTTTCATAGTTTTTGTTTATTAGTGAATTGTGATTTAGTTGTTTATTTAATTACATCAATTGGATCACCAAGTCCAAGATCTTCTAGTACCATGTCGGTATAATCATGGATTGGATCAGTATATATCATCACCAAATCCCCTGATTTATCGAACACAATTTGTAATCTGTTAGTTTCCGCTACCTTTTTTACTGCATCAAAAACTTCATCCTGGACTGGTTTTACCAACTCTTTTTTCTTTAAGAAGAACATGCCTTCAAAGCCAAAAATTTTTTTCTGATATTCTTTTACTTCTTGTTCCTTTTTTTTGATAACTGAGACTCTATCATTTTTCATCTCTGCTGTAAGCAGCACCTCCTCAGCATTAAGGGCATCGTACATACCTTGTATTTCCTTTAATTGATTTTGTATTTCATCCTGCCATCCTAAAGAAAGTTTATTTATTTCATCCTGTGCCTTTTTATAATCAGGCATTTTGTTCAGGATATAGTTTGTATCTACATAGCCAAATTTTTGGCTATAAGCCTGCAAAGATAATACTAAAAGAGATACAAGTATAAAAGTTATTTTTCTCATCCAAAAAACTATTTGTCCTTTACATGAACGAAAGAACGCTTTTGATATTCTCATAACGGTTAAGGCCTTATCTAATTTGTTGCCCAATAGAGAAATGGAACTGGCTGCCACTAGGCTTAAGCTGTCCTGGTAACCTGTCAAAACCATAAGCCCAGTCGATACCAATCAATCCAAATGCTGCCATAGAAATCCTTGCTCCAACTCCAGCCGCTTTTTTCATGTTATAAGGGTTAAACTCAGCATAATTGTTCCAGGTATTTCCTGCCTCACCAAATCCAAGTACATATATTTGAGCTGCCTGGGCCAACGATATTGGATACCTTAGCTCTACCACAAATTTATTGAACACCACCCCTCCTGCTATAGCAGCACTTCCTGTTCCTTCAACTGGTGCCAGTTTGCCATCATCATAACCACGAAGTCCCACAAGGTCCCTGGCAAGAATAAAATTACCCATTTGCCCCTGGCCAGCTAATCCTACACCACCTAGGGTAAACCTTTCAAAGCCAGTAATTCTCTCCTTACCATACGATCCAATAAATCCTAAATGTGCCCGTGTTTCTAATACCAAATTCCCTGCCAAAGTTATATAGTTCCTGGAATCAAACATCCATTTATGATATTCGACTATCCTTGTATGGCCTGTGGGGGTATCCATAAATAATGAATAGGGCGGCGTAAAATTTGCACTTAACGAAAGCTGCGAGCCCCCTCTTGGATAGATTGGATTATCTATACTGCTTCTTTGAATGGTAGTGTTAAAGGTAAAGCTATGGGCTTTTCCTGTGTTGTTTTCAAATCCCAATGGAATTTGAAACCTATCAATATTATACAACAAATATGAAAGCGAATTGCTGACCACGAAAAAATCATCAGGCCACTTCACACTTCTTCCCAAACTCACTGTTGCACCAGTTACTTGTAACCCTCCAACTTGTTCCCTGGAACCGAAAGGTATTTGCCTTTGAACAGAATGACTTAAATTTACAGTGAAGGCATTTCGCCTTTTGCCACCGAGCCAGGGTTCAGAAAAAGTAGCGGAATAACTTTGGAAACGTGCCCCATTAGCCTGCATCCTTAAGGCCAATTTTTGCCCATCACCTTTTGGTATAGGCCTCCAGTTTTTGAGGTTTGATGCTCCTTTTATAGAAAAATTATTGAACACAAGGCCAAGAGTTCCTACAAATCCAAAAGCTCCTCCCCATCCACCTGAAAGCTCTATCTGGTCATTGCCTTTTTCTACCAGGGTATATTCCATATCCACATTTCCATCGGGAGTTGGAACAGGTTGAATACCTATTTGTTCAGGATCGAAGTAGCCAAGCTGTGAAAGCTCACGTTGGGTCCTTATCACATCACTTCGGCTAAATTTCTGGCCAGGGAAGGTCCTTATTTCCCTGAGGATAACATGGTCATTGGTGACATCATTTCCTTTTATAATAACTTTATTGATAGTGGCCTGAGGACCTTCGGTAATGCGCATTTCCACATCTATCGAATCCCCCTCAACGCTGATTTCAACAGGGGTTACGCTAAATCCCAAAAGGTAGCCATTGTCCATATACAAGGAGCTGATATCTGCACCCTGAGGGTCATAGTTCAATTTCTTATTGACCTTCTCCATGTCATATACATCACCCTTTTGCACTCCTAAGGTGCTGGAAAGTCTTTCATCAGTGTACACATAATTCCCAGACCAAATGATGTCCCTAAAATAATATTTAATGCCCTCTTCAACTTTTATGTCTAAATTGATACTGTTGTGACCCACTTTATAAATGGAATCTTCTACAATTTTGGCATCCCGATATCCATGAGAATTATAAAAGTCAATTATTAATTTTTTATCGGTTTCATAATCTGCTTTTATAAATTTTGAAGCTGTAAGGAAGTTCAACTTTACATGGTCACTTAAATAGGTCCTGACATCCCGCAGGGTTACATCACGTGTGGTATCGACAAAATCTTTTACAGTTTCTTTTTCAAGGTTCCAAAGTCTGTTTGCCATGTCCCTGAATAAAGTAAAACGAATTTTTTCTTTGGTTGACTTCATCTTTTTCCGCAACCTGTAATCCCCGAAGTTGTCGTTTCCATCAAAAGCTATCCTTTTGATTTTAACTTTTTGGTTTTTATCAACAACCACTTTTAGCTGAACACTATTGCGTGCCAAGGTGTCCCTTTCTTGGACCAGCTTTACATTTGCATTTAAAAAACCTTTGTCAACAAAATATTTTTTAACAGAAAGTTCTGTGTTTTTCATGATGGCATCCGTCAAAACCCTTCCCCGGAAAAGTGAAATTTTATCCTTAAGTTCACCTTGCTGAGTTTTGTTGATACCCTCAAAAGTAAAACTTGTCAATCGGGGCCTTTCTGTCAGCCTGATTTCAAGAAATACCCTTTCCTCCTCAATCTTATTGACATATATAGAAACATCTGCAATAATACCTTGCCCCCATATATTTTTTAAGGCTGTTGTAATATCGTCTCCCGGGATCTTTATTTTGTCGCCAACAGCAAGTCCTGCCAGTGAAATAATGGCATTTTCGTTCAGGGTTTCCAGGCCTACTACTTTTATTTCAGCAATTTCATATTCTTTGGGGTTTGAATAGCTGATTTCGTTGGATTGCACAGGAAATTTTCTGTTTTGACCCATCCTGATTTGTGCAAATAAATGGCCTGTTACGAGCAGGAATAAAAATAATAAAAGTAATTTTTTCATTAATTGTTTAAAGTTGACCTTGAGGGTATTTTTATAAACTTTAAGTTCATAGGAGAAGACATTAGTGTTGCTTTACCTGTTCACTTATTTTGCCAAATCTTCTTTCTCTTTGTTGATATGCTACAATTGCCTGAAATAAATTTTCTTTTCTAAAGTCGGGCCAAAGTATTTCCGAAATATAAATTTCAGTGTAAGCCAATTGCCAAAGAAGAAAATTGCTGATTCTCATCTCTCCACTTGTTCTTATTAACAGCTCAGGGTCCGGAATATTCTTAGTATTTAAATATTTTGGGATTAAATCATTATTTATTTCTTCAGGCAATATTTTTCCGGCTTTAACATTGATGGCAATTTGCTTTACAGCCTCAACCAATTCCCACCTTCCGCTATAATTCAAGGCCAGTATTAAAGTAAGCCCCTCGTTGTTTTTGGTGACCTCAATTGCTTCTGCAAGCTCTTTTTGGCAATTTTTTGGCAAATTAGCTATATCACCAATTGTAGCAAGCTTTATTTTATTTTTATTAAGTGTTTTTGTTTCTTTTTTTATAGTAGAAACCAATAATTGCATGAGTCCATCTACCTCTATTTTTGGCCTTGCCCAATTTTCAGTAGAAAAAGCATATAAAGTAAGGTATTTCACTCCTAATTCTGCACAACTTTCTGAGACTTCACGAACCGATTGAATAGCATTTTGGTGTCCGAAAATCCTGGCAGCACCCTTGCTCTTTGCCCACCTACCATTGCCGTCCATTATAACGGCTATATGCTGTGGTAAATTATTCAAGTCTATTTTTTCTTTCATCTGTAAAGTTGAAACCTGTTCTTTCCTAAATAAGGATGGTAAAGCAAAGGCTTGGTCGAACCTTGAATTATAATTATATCGCTTTCTTGTCCTCAAATTTACTTGATTCCAAAAAATAATTCGCAAGTTACAAAAATGCTTTAATTATAATAAAAATTACTTAAGTATCTTGATGGGCCTATTTATATTTATAGGGGCAAGGAATATTATAAAATGTATAGCTTAGGGAAAACCCAAGGTAATAATAGGTGTCCTTATCGTATTGGTTGCCATACAAGTAGTTTTTTTCAGGTGTTATGGGTTCTGAAATATTGTCCAAGTAGTCAAAAAAGGTTTTTCTTGCGCCAAATTCAACCCCAATATTAAACTCAGGGTTCAATATATATTTAAACCCCACCCCAAAGGGTATGACTGGTTGAATTTTATTATATGGCCCGTTTTTAGGCCCGTCTCCAAAGAAGGTCATCATGCCCACGCCGCCAAAGAGATATGGCGACCATTTAATTAAAGATTTTTCATTTTTATAGTCAAGGAAGTGATATTCTCCCATTACAGATGCCTCAACCAAAAAAATGTTGAATGAGTAATCCCGCATTTCCGCCATAGGGTCTATGGGCCTTTTATCGCTGGCATGCAGAAAACCTCCCAACAAGCCATATTTAACACTGACTACATCACTATAATTTTGACGGTAAAATACATTTAAAGCGGGCCTATTTAATGTAATGTTATAAGTCCTTACCAAATCACCGGTATAAGTAGTCCCACCAATACCTGCTCCTATCTCATTAAATTGTGCAAACGTATAAATTGGAGCAATTAGGATCAGAATAATACAAATAAAAAAAGGAAAACCTAATGTGGGCTTTCCATGGCGCAAAAAAATCATAAATTTCTGTTTTAAATTAATAGTGTTACCTCCTGTATTTTGCCCTACTGATTTGCCCCGGAAGAATATAAATGATCTGAATGGTTGTAGCAATAAATTTATCATTGGATTTTTTTCCTCGTACGTTGTCTTTACCTTCCACACCGTACCCTGCAAATACATTATAAACTTTCCCATCAGGCCCAGTGTAAGAATAGTCTGTTGTAGTGTTGTCTATTACAGAAAAATTCCTCAATTCCCCGTAATTAATCGCTATCAATTCTTTTCCCCTGAACGACATGGCCCTTGCCAGGTCACTGTTCAAGGCGTCTAAGTTTACGTAATCCCTGCTGGTATCGTCAATGTAATCAAAAAACAAATGCCTGTAACCAAGCTCCATGCTTAAATCCCAGTTCTGTTTTAATTTATACCGCACTCCAAGCCCTACAGGGATTGAAAATTGAAAATTACTATAAGGCTTAACGTCATATTGGGCACTGTATTGCCCTTCAGTACCCAATGGTTTTAGGCTTACCCACTTTCCTGCTTCCGGCAAAATATTTCCCTGAAGATCTGTAAGAGGTGCCATTGCTTTAGGGTTATGATGAAAAAATGCAATCCCTCCAAAAACATATGGTGAAAATTTCGCCCTATAATGATAAGAGCGTCGATTATGGAACAAATCATAGAGGCCAACTACTGACAATTCCTTTATATCATTACGGAAATGTTGGTTTCGAACATACCTAAATTTGTCATGTTCATCAAAGGGGTCTGCCGATTTAAAATCGTCACCTTTTAGTCGTCCAAACATAAAATTAGACCTTACATAAAATCTGTGATTATATTTTTTCGTGGCTGATATCCCCATCCCAGCCCTTGAAAAGCTTAAGTCGGTGCTGGAAAACTGTACTTCAGGGGCAAGGTCCCCAAAATAATTCAAAGAATTCAAGTTAAATCCTAATGCTACATATTTTGTAGCATCGGAAACTTTTCTTTTTTCTCCTCTATAATTGGAAGAACGACTGTCAAATTTACCTTTACGTTTAGGTTGTTTAACCTGCCCATAGGATGCATCTGTTGTAGCGATCAAAAGAGCGGATATTAAAACCAGAAATAAAAATTTATTCATGCCTAATTAGTAAATATAGACGTGTTGTCCAGGGAATTCTGTAAATCATTTAATCAAAATGTAGACAAATATATTGATTAAGTTAAGATAACCAAAGGTTTAGTTCCTTAGATCAAGGCCCCAGTTCAGCTTTTGAC
>JALZND010000402.1 GCA_030857845.1 Bacteroidota bacterium
TATTATGCCGCATCCATGTTGTGTGTAGATGGGGTTATTGACCCTCTTGAAACAAGAAAGGTAATTTCTATGGGAATAGAAGCAGCAAATAATGCTCCTATAGAAGACCGATACAATGTTGGGGTCATCCAAACTTAACAAAAAAATATTCCCAGGGAAATATTGAAGGGGAAAGCAGAAATCAAATTATATGAACAATGAAGAAATAAAAGCTTTAGTTTCTCTACTTGACGATGAAGATTCGGAAATCCTGATCCATGTTGAGCGAAAAATTATTTCTATGGGGCATGAAATTATTCCCTTCTTAGAATCTGAATGGGAAAAAAACTTTAATCCTGTAGTTCAAAAACGGCTGGAGGAGCTGATCCATACCGTTCAGTTTGAAGCTCTAAAGGACAGGCTTGATGATTGGAAGAAAAGTGAAGAACAAGACCTTTTAGAAGGTATGTGGCTTGTGGCGACATATCAATATCCAGACCTGGAGCTTGGCAAGCTAAAAAAAGATCTTGAACAAATCTATTATGAAGCCTGGCTGGAATTTAAATATGATGCCCATCCTTTCGATCATGTCAAAATACTCAACAGCGTAATTTTTAGCAAACTTAAGTTTGGTGCGAACACAAAAAACTTTCACTCACCTGGCAATTCCATGATCAATATTGTGCTGGAATCCAGAAAGGGAAATCCCATTTCCCTATGTGTCATTTACATGCTGGTGGCCCAAAAGCTAAAGTTGCCAGTCTATGGTGTCAACCTGCCAAATTTATTCATCCTTACCTATAAGTCTGATGAAACCCAATTTTACATCAATGCTTTTAACAGAGGCTTGATATTTTCAAAAGCAGATATTGATAATTACATTTCTCACCTTCACCTCAATGCAAAAGATTTGTTTTATCAGCCATGTGGCTCTGCTGAGATCATTACCAGGGTATTGAGAAACCTTACCATGTCTTTTGAAAAAATAGGTGACCATCAAAAAGTAAATGAAATAAAAATACTATTAAAATCAATTTCTGATGGCAACGCCAATGAAGTTGATTTGATTTAGAAGCTTTTAGCGGTTAGCTTTTAGCTTAGATGTGCTGCATAATGAGCAACCTTTATCAAAATTATTTAGTATCTTAATAAAAAAGTTATGGCATCGACTGAACAAATAAGGAATAATCTTATAGACAAGCTTATTTCAATAAAGAATAAAGATATTCTTTCAGCAGTTGACAGACTGCTAGAAGTTTCTATAAAAGAAGAGGATATTTACAAGGTTTCAGAAGACCAAAGAAAATCTCTGCAGGCAAGTGAAATAGATATTGTTAATGGAAAATTGATTTCTGATGAGGACTTAAATAATGAAGAGGACGAATTGCTAAGAGAAAAGTCTGGACCTTAACGGCAAGAAATCAGAGAAGGGAGATATTAGAATTTTGGATAAAAAGAAATGGAAATAAAAGATATAGCACACAGATTTCTTCTACTATTCGAAAAATAATTAAATATCTGTCAGAATATAATTATTTAGGTAAGACTATTGACTTTGATGACCACAGAGTTACTTCGACCGGACATTTCAGCATCTTCTATAAAATGCAGGAGGACAGGATAATTATTACAAGCATCTTGGGACAACCGAAAAAATCCCGATGATTTGCAAAAGATGCTGGAGTAATAAAATAAACGCAGTATACCAAAGCTAACAGGTTATTGAGCATACCCCTGAAGTCGAGGCTACCACAACCATTTACAAGCTAAACAGCAAGCTGAATCTGATTTGCCAATTTGCGGACGGTTAATCGGGGAATGAGGTGAATTAGCAAAAAAAAGGTGGTATATGTCCATAGAGAATTGCTAAATGCTAAAGGCTACAAATATCCCCTAATACCATTTCCTTCAGCTTCTTCCAAAAGGCTTTCTTTGTTTATTGGTACCACACCTACATATTCACAAACCAAACCGCCGGCAAGATTCGATAGTCCTGCAGTAAATTTTGGCGAAAGTTTTAATGCCATGCATAGAGCTGCAATGCTGATTACTGTGTCCCCTGCTCCTGATACATCAGATATTTTCCGAATATGTGCAGGAATATGATGGTTTTCTTGAGCTGTTTCAATATAAACCCCTTTTTCCGATAAGGTTATTAGGGTATTTTCACAATGCACTAATTTTTTTAATTCTTTGACTGCACCTTTTACCTGTTCAAGTTCATTTGGTATGTCCAACTTAAGCCCTTCCCTCAGCTCTTTTAAATTGGGCTTGAACAAAGAAGCACCGTTATAAGATAAAAAATTCTTTTTCTTAGGGTCTACAACTGTCGGAATGCCTTTTTCATTTGCATGTTCAATAATGGCGTCTATTATGGTTTTATTCAAGGTTCCTTTATCGTAATCCTGAAAGACAACAACATCAATTTCAGATAACATGGATTTGATCCTTTCAAGGAATACCGCTTCTTCTTCTTGTGTCAGGTCTTTATCCGTTTCCGAATCTACCCTCAAGATATGCTGTGAACCTGAAATAATCCTTTCCTTAAGGGTGGTGATCCTGTTTTCGCTTCTTATGATACCATCAAGGTAAAGGCCTTTTTGGTTCATAAGGTTAATGAGCATATCTGCTTCTGGGTCATCACCAACTACAGAACAAAGCATTGGTGTGGCACCCATAGCTTGCACATTTAAAGCAACATTACCTGCGCCTCCCAATCTTTTTTCCCTCTTATCGATCAAAACCACAGGCACCGGGGCCTCTGGCGATATTCTCTCAACTTTGCCCCAGATGTATGAATCAACCATAACATCCCCAACAATTAAGACCTTAAGCCCTTTAAATGCTTCAAAAACAGCGTTTAGAGAACCTACCATTAATATAATTTTAGCATTGCTTCCTTCATCCTTTTCAAAGCCTCACGAAGTTGTTCTTCAGATGCGGCAAAAGAAATCCTTACACATTCAGGAGCCCCAAAAGCATCGCCGGTTACAAGTGAAACATGGGCTTTGTTAAGAATGTACATGCTGAAATCTTCAGCAGTATTTATAACAGTATCACCATCTTTCTTTCCAAAATAGGCACTGATATCAGGGAATACATAAAATGCACCAGTTGGTGTTGAAGTTTTAACTCCCGGGATTTGATTTAATAGTTCCAGTACAATGTCCCTTCTTTTTAAGTATTGTGCAGCCATGTCTTTTGTAGGTTGCATATCACCAATTGTTGCTGCATAAGCCGCTCGCTGAGCTATTGAAGAATTTCCTGAGGTCATTTGACCCTGAAGTTTTTCTGCAGCTTTTGCTATCCAAACAGGAGCGCAAATATACCCTACCCTCCATCCTGTCATGGCATGGCCTTTAGAAAAGCCATTTACTGTAATAGTATTTTCTGCCATCTCAGAAAATGAAGCCATACTATGATGCTTTCCTGTAAAGTTTATATACTCATAAATTTCATCTGCAATCACAAAAATATCTTTCCTTGCAGATAATACTTTTGCAATGTCCTTCAATTCATCTAAAGTAAATACAGATCCGGTAGGATTGCTTGGGGAAGAATATATAACAATTTTTGTCTTTTCGGTAATAGCTTGTTCAAGCTGTTGCACAGAAGCTTTAAAATCTTGCTCCAGGCCACCTTTTATAAATATTGGTGTACCACCAGCCAGCTTAACCATATCAGCATAGCTCACCC
>JALZND010000086.1 GCA_030857845.1 Bacteroidota bacterium
CAAAAAACAGCTTTGCAAAACATAGAAGAAGCATACAATGTAAAAGATGCTGAACTTCAAAAAGGTGACCATGAAAAGGCACATATTTCCGTATTAGGAATGGATGTAGTCAAATCTAATTACATATATTTCAATACAGCAATTATATTGATGTTGATAGGGATTTTGACTTTTTTTATTTTTAAATATAAAGGAAGTGAAAGGCTTGCCCTTCAAAAACAAAGAGAATTTGATGTCATTGATACAGAAATTAATGATCATAAATTAAAATCCAGGGATCGGGAGACGAAAATAAAAAGAGAGCTACAGACAGAAATGAACAGGGTTCAGGAACTTACACAGGAATTAACAACCCTAAGAAGCAGGTCGAACTTACAATCATAAACTATATGTTCTTTTGATTTTTTGGTTTAATAAAAATATTAAACATAGATATTAGATTTTGTTTTTTGCGTTGTAACTTCACGCATCTTATTTACCGCTTGTGTAATTTTTACGCCTTTTATAAGTAATAATTGATAATCTTGCTTAGTTTTATTATTTATTAATGGCCGTTACATAAATCCTTAACAATGAAAAAGAAATTATTGATAATTTTCTTTTGCCTGCTTGCCACTTTTTCTGTTATAGCACAAAGCAAAAAAAATAAAAAACCTCAAACTTCCCGATCCAATATTAAATATGAACAATATGAATTAGAGAATGGCCTTGATGTAATTTTGCACCAGGACAAAACTACCCCTATTGTGGCTGTTTCGGTATTGTATCACGTAGGATCTAAAAATGAAGATCCTGAAAGGACGGGATTTGCACATTTTTTTGAGCACCTTTTATTCGAAGGCTCTGAAAACTTGAACCGTGGCGAATTTGATAAACTTGTGACCGGGGCAGGTGGTACACTAAATGCCAACACGACTAATGACAGGACCTTTTATTATATTATTTTACCTTCCAATCAACTTGAGCTAGGTTTGTACCTGGAGTCAGAAAGGATGCTTCATGCTAAAATAGAAGATATTGGGGTGGAGACTCAAAGGGAAGTAGTAAAAGAAGAAAAAAGGCAGCGTTACGACAACCAGCCATATATGTCATTTCATCAGGAGATATTTAAGAGGGCATTTAAGAATACCAGCTACGAATGGACTCCTATCGGTTCTTTAGAGCACCTTTCGGCCGCCACACTTGATGAATTCATGGAATTTTATCGAAAATTTTATGTACCTAACAATGCAACCCTATCAATTGCCGGCGATATAGACATTGAACAGACAAAAAAACTCATTGCAAAATATTTTAAAGAAGTGCCTAAAGGAACAAAGGAAATACCAAGGCCTGAATTTAAAGAGACGGAAAGTAAAAGTGAAATTAGGGATATCGTTTACGACAATATCCAGCTTCCGGCACTATTTCAAGGGTACTTAATGCCAGCTCAAGGCACTGAAGATTATTATGCATTAGACATGCTCAATACCCTTCTTTCAGGCGGGGAAAGTTCAAGGTTAAACAAAGAACTGGTAGATAATCAGGAAAAAGCTTTACAAGTAGCTTCATTTCCATATGCTATGGAGTCCAAGGGGATATTTATCATGCTCGGAATTGCAAATATGGGAGTGTCAATCGAAGAACTTGAAAAATCTCTTAATTCTGAAATTGAAAAAGTAAAAACTGACCTCGTTAGTGAAAAAGAATTCCAGAAGGTAAAAAATCAAATCGAAAACGATTTTGTTAGCGGGAATTCTTCAGTAGCTGGAATTGCCGAAAACCTTGCAAATTATCATGTTTATTTTGGAAATGCCAATCTTATTAATACAGAAATAGAAAGGTATAATAAAGTAACCAGGGAGGATTTGAAGAGGGTGGCAAATAAATATTTGGTAAAGGAAAACAGGATCGTCTTGCAATATTTGCCTAAGTCATCCCAGCAACAGCAACAGAATAATGATGTTCAGGAATAAGCTTCTGATAATCCAGGAATTTGTTTACTTCCACGTGCAGTGCTTTGTAATTTTTTGACGCTTTAACCTTTATTTATTCTAAAAAGCTCATGTCAGATACATTTTATATAAAACATATTTTTAAAAATCTATCAAAGAAAATGAAAAATATAATCATAAGCAGTATTGTTATATTGTTCTACCTGCCTTTAGTGGCACAAGTGGACAGGACGAAAGTTCCCGAGCCGGGCCCGGCACCAAAAATAGAATTGGGCAACTATGAATCCTTTACTTTAAAAAATGGATTGAAAGTATTTGTTGTGGAGCATCGCAAACTCCCAAAAGTTTCTTTTTCACTTATCATTGACAAAGACCCAACCTTGGAGGGTGAAAATGCAGGATATGTTTCCATGGCAGGACAAATGTTGCAACGGGGAACAAAAAATAGGACAAAAGATCAACTTGATGAAGAAATTGACTTTATTGGGGCTACCCTTTCTACTTCTTCCAATAGTATTTATGGTTCTTCATTAAAAAAACATTCCGATAAATTGGTGGAGCTTATGGCAGATGTACTCCTCAACCCATCCTTTCCTGAAGCAGAACTTGAAAAAATTAAAAAGCAAACCATATCCGGACTTGCAGCACAAAAAGACAATCCTAATGCCATTGCAAGCAAGGTAGCTCAAATTCTAGTGTATGGCAAAGATCACCCTTACGGTGAGCCAACTACTGAAGAAACTGTAGAAACGATCAATATCGAAATGATCAATCAGTATTATAAAACCTATTTCAAGCCTAATATATCGTATTTGGCTATTGTAGGTGATATAAATAAAAAGGAAGCTGAAAAATTAGTAAACAAATACTTGAGTAAGTGGGAAAAAGGCGATGTTCCCAAACATGAATATAAAGAACCAGCACTTCCCGAAACAACAAAAATTGCTATAGTTGACAGGCCTGCTTCAGTTCAATCCATAATCAATGTCACTTATCCAGTTGTGCTTAAACCCTCCAGTCCGGACGTTATCAAAGCAAGAGTTACAAATCATATTTTAGGGGGAGATGCATCTGCAAGATTGCAAATGAATTTAAGGGAGGCCAGAGGATTTACATATGGATCCTATTCTTCCTTATCTACCGATAAACTTGTGGGAAGATTTAATGCTTCAGCGAGTGTAAGAAATGCCGTAACCGACAGTGCAACAATTGAAATCATAAATGAATTAAAAAAGATAAAGAGCGAGAAGGCAACTGAAGAAGAACTGGACCTGGTAAAAAACAATATTACAGGAAACTTTGCCAGATCATTAGAAAGTCCACAAACCATTGCAAGTTTTGCTCTAAACATAGAACGTTATAAGCTTCCAAAAGATTATTATGCAAACTATTTGAAAAATTTAGCCGAAGTGTCGCTAAATGATGTCCAGGAAATGTCAAGTAAGTATATCAAACCTGAAAATTCCTATGTAGTAGTGGTAGGTAAAGCTGATGATATTTCGGAAAATCTTAAAAAAATTGGAGAAATTGAGTTTTTTGATATTTATGGCGAAAAATATTCAAGAGAGGAAGCTTCGAAAATACCAGCGGGCCTTACTGGAGAAATGGTAATTGAAAATTACCTTAAAGCAGTGGGAGGAAAAGAAAAAATAAAAGCTTTGCAGGATGTTAAGATTTCTGCTAAAGCAAATGCCATGGGCAGGGACGTTGAATTGACAAATGCAACCAAAGGTGTTGATAAATCTCTTCAATCCCTCAGTATGGGCGGTATGGAGCTTCAAAAAGCTGTCATTTCTGGAAATAAAGCCGCCATGTTCCAGCAAGGCCAGGCGATGCCTCTTGATGAAACCATGGTAAAAGAGATGGTTGCTTCAGCAGGGATTTTCCCGGAATTAAGATATCCTGAAGCCGGAGTGAAAACTAACTTAAAAGGATTGGAAAGAATGGAAAATAAAGATGTGTACATTGTAGAAGTATTAATGCCTACAGGAAAAACCTCCTTACATTATTTTGACAAAGATTCTGGCCTGAAAGTTATGGAAACTCAAAAAGTGGAAACCCCACAAGGAGAAATGACTTTGTCTACGGAATTTTCAAACTATAAAGAAGTAAATGAGATAAAATTCCCTCACACCATTATGGTACCATTGGGAGGTCCTGAAAAAATGAAAGCAGAGGTTACTTCTATTGAAATAAACAAAGGCCTAAAAGACGATTTGTTTAAATTGAACTAAAATCAAATCCAGACTATTTACCAAAAGGCACAACAAGGTATTCTTGTTGTGCCTTTTGCATTTTATTTAAAACACCTTTTTTCTGAATTCTGAGATTAAAAACCATAGTATCATGATACAAATTAAGGTACCAACAATTAAATATAAGAATAGATGAGCATTAGAATTAAAATGCATAATGGCATGGAAAACCCAAAAAGTAGGGATTATGGAAAATAAAACTTTTCCTATGGTTCCAGAGAAAAAACTTAAAATGGGCAAAATACTCAAAAAATTAATCCCTTTCAAAAAAGTCAATCCTTCTATTTTGTTTTTTGAATAGGTGATAATCGCAACTGCAACTATTGGTGCAATAAAAGAAATATGGACTGCAATCAAAAATATTTTAATTATGGCTAGGGAAAGAGCAGAAACTGTCAAAATAAACAGCGCAGTTAAAAATCCAAAAACCAAAACAAATAGAATTCTATAAGCTATGAAATGTAATGGAGGAAGGGGCATGGTTCTCATAACTGTCAGCACACCCTCATCTTTTTCATCCAACATAATAAATGATATTATATATGCAGGTGAAATCGCCGAAACAACAGAAAATAACCCAACAATAAGCGGGTAATATTCCTGGGCTATGGAAAGTTCTTTCATTAAGGGAGTGACGCCCCATAGCAGTATAGCTCCCATTAACAATGGAATAAATAAGATCACCATCAGGACCTTATCCCGAAAAATAATTTTAAAGTCATGATAACTCAATGCCAAAATTTTTCTCATTTTTTTATCAGGTACTTGATATAGGCATTCTTTGCTAAAAAAAAGCTAATGATTATCCAAACAAGCAGGCATGCATTAGCATAAAGTATTTTTCCTTTCGGGATGGGCATATCATTAATAGAAGCATCCAGGAGTATAAGCGATCCTTGTGTGGGGATTAAATAAAATAACCAGTTATCTGTAATACCCAAATAGTTAAAAAATGGAAGAAAAAATGGGATGAGAAATGTACTTAAAATTATCAGGTAATGATTTAGCGATTTTACCCTGGCAACGCCAATGAAACCGAAAAAAATAAAAAAGAATGAGGTTAAGGTTATTGCAAGGAAAAAATACCCAAAGTGAAAATGGAACCTGAAAGCCGCTATTGCCATGGCAGTACTGCATACAAGGGCAATAAAAGTCAACGAGAGTGCTTTAGACCATAAATATTCATGGACCCTTAGGGGCGTCACCACCAAAGCAGATAATGTATGGGCACTTTTTTCAAAAAGTACCATCGCACCAATAAACATAAATCCGAGAAGAGCAGGGTCAGAAAATATAAAAAAAACCACAACTTCCTTCATTTGTGACATGTCAAACCATAAAAATATGCTGCAATACAAAACCGTCACAATAGCAGCAATTGTTACAATCTGATATTTTACTTCTAATATCAGGTCCCATTTTATCATGCTGTTTAGCCTTTTCACCTTAACTTTTTTCCAGTTGTTGCAATAAATATATCTTCCAGGCTGGCTTCTTTTGTATGGATAGATTGAATGCCATCCTGGTTAATCAATTCCAAAAACTCCCGGTTTTGTCCGATACCGTCTAGAAGGTATTCTTTTTTAAATGTTGTGCCATTATCGATTTCAACAACAACTTTCCTTTCACCGCCTTTTAATTTAAGTTCTTTTGGTGACCCGGTTTCTTTGATTTCCCCATCAACTATTAATGCTACCCTATCACAAAGTTCGTCTGCATCATGCATGTTATGAGTTGTCAAAAAAATTGTTTTTCCTTTTTTCGCCAGGTCCAGGATTATGTCTTTCATGACCCTGGCATTTACAGGGTCTAAACCTGAGGTAGGTTCATCAAGAAATAATATTTGCGGATCATGGAGTAGTGCCCTTATGAAGTTCAACCTCATTTTCATCCCTTTTGAAAAATCCTCTACGCGTTTATGGGCATCTAAATCCAAACCCACCATTTTCAAAAGATGCATCGGATTGCGGGTCTTTTGATAAAATGATCCAAAAAATTGAAGGTTTTCAAGGGCTGTTAACTTGAGGTAGTGGTTTGGCAATTCGAATCCTACGCCTATATGTTCATAAATATCGGCGTTCCAATCTTGTAGTCTTTTGTCCAGGACCATTACTTCACCATCAAAATGAGAGAGCAACTTGATCAGTATTTTCTGGGTTGTACTTTTTCCGGCTCCACTTGGTCCTAGAAACCCGTAAATTTCCCCCTTCTGAACAGAAAAACTTAAGCCTTTTACGGTGGGGACAGCTGCTTTAGGATAGGTAAAAAGAAGGTTTTTGACGTGGATCATTACCGGAATTGTTTACTAATACATACTACCATTTACATTCCAGCCATTTTTCAAATTGTTGTTTTTCTAAAGGAGTTGCAGAGGGGTTTTGCAATAGCTTATAATTCCTCCAATAGTGCTCTCCTGAATTGATCAATTTAATTTTTTTTAATTTCTTGTTCCTAAAAAGAGTAAGTTCAGCTTCCATTAAATTTTCAATCAAATCTGCCAAATTATTTTCTATTTTTCTATCATTAAGTGCAATAATTTCATCATCAATACTTAGCAAATTTTCTGCATTGGAATCAGGTTGAATAGCACTTATTTTTGTAATCATATCCTGTTGGTTTATTTTGAACCCAAATTTATTTTCATTCCAGGCTCCTTCTACAGGAACTAATTTGCAGCCAACAATATTTAATAATTCCCCAAGTTTGTGTTCTTCAGGTTCATTGCCAAATATGTATTTGTGAAAAAATCCATCAAAATTTTTGCCAGTCACTTGCTCAATCGCATTTTTAATATCCTCTGATGTATATCCATGTTTTTTTAGTCCATAATGTTTCCAAATTTGTTTTATCACATCATCTAATGATTTTTCGAAATTTGTAAGTGTTCTAATTTCGAGATCCAACATCAAAGCAACAATTGCGCCTTTTACATAAATGGAAACCTTCCTGTTGGGAATGCCACTTACATATCCATCGATCCATAAATCATAAGAAGAGTTTGTGAGAGAAAGGTTAAACCTGCCGTTATTATCAAAATGCCGGTAAATCAACGAATTTAGCTCCTTTAGATAGGTGTTTTTTTCAAATACACCGCTTCTAACCAAAAAAAGATCTCCATAATAAGTTGTAAAACCTTCAGCAACATATCCTGTTTCAAAATAATTTTCTTTGGAAAAATCATAGGGCATCAACTCTTTAGGCCTGATCCTAATTGCATTCCATGTATGGAACAATTCATGGGAGCTAACCCCCAAAAAATTATTCAAGAATTCATCACGGTTAAACTTTTCAGAAGGGCCTATGGTGATCACTGTAGAATTAAAATGTTCCACTCCGTGATAATGTTTATAAGGAAGTATCTGAAATAGAAAATGATAATCAGGATGAGGAAATCCACCCATCATTTCAATCTGCTTTTTTGTAAAGGCCCGAAACTTTTCTAATACCCATCCCCAATTGGTATTCACTGAACCGATTACCCAGATGTTGAATGCATATTTCTCCACTTCATAGCTAAGGTGGAATAAATCTTTGCTGGCCATTAAAGGGCTGTCCACCAATCTGTAATAATCTACAGCATCAAAAACATTTTTTTCAACTTGAGGCAGCCCGCATGCAACAAGATAATCTTCAGGGATTTTTAGCTTTACAAGACATTTCTCTTGCATCCTTTTTTTGTCATAAAGCAGGCAGTTTATGAAATTGATATAAAGTTGCGATTCATCCAGGTATGAATTTCCCGCATCCATCTGAAAAGCATAGTAATTGTAATGGACATATATTTCCTTTTCATTTGATGTGCTTATGCTCCAGCTGTCTTTAGTATTTTTTTTGAAAGGCAGTGCATCTCCTTTTTCATTCACGACCTTAAATTTTTGGATATTTTTGGCAAAATTTGCCAATTCATATCTTCCAGGCCTCCATGCTGGCAATTGGAGAAAAATTTCTTCTTCATTTACAATCTTTAAATGGAGCGTAATATCTATAAAATGAGTATTTTGCGATGTGTAGGATATGGTATAATGCATAAAGTGTAAATTAATCAAGTTAATTATAATTCACAGGTTGTAAATTTAAAAAATGCTATTTATCTTTGCAGCCCGTAAAAACTTAAAAGAATAATACTTTAAGATTTTATAATTAAGAAAAACTTTAAGACGGGATCAAATTTGTTGATAAGGCAAATCAAATCGCCGAAAAATAATTTTACAATAATATGAAAAGAACATTTCAGCCTTCTCGAAGAAAAAGAAGAAACAAGCATGGTTTCCGTACAAGAATGGAAACAGCAAATGGAAGAAGGGTATTAGCAAGCCGAAGAGCCAAGGGAAGGCATAAGCTTACTGTATCAGACGAAAGAAGGCATAAAAGATAGACTATTCCAATATTTTGGGTAAGTTTATCTTTTCATTATTTAATGGTAATGTCTGAAAAAGATAACATTGATGTTTCCAAAACCTTCCATAAAAGTGAAAGGTTGAACAGTAGGAAATTAATTCAGGAACTTTTTGATAAAGGTTCCTCTTTTTTTTTATACCCGCTTAAAGTAATTTTTTTTTCAGCACCACCAGGTTCTCCTAACCAGGTGCTCTTTAGTGTCCCCAAAAGAAATTTTAAAAAAGCTGTTGACAGAAATAAAATCAAACGTCGTTTAAGGGAATCTTACAGGAGCAATAAAACGATCCTTATGTATGGCGAAAAAAATACAAATTCTTACCTTATTGCATTCATATATCTTGGTAAAGAGATTTTAACATTTAATGAGATCAACGATAAACTAAAATCTTCTTTAGGGCGTTTAAAAAATGTCAAGATTAAGTAAAACATCCAAATAATCTCCTCAAAATATTAATATATGGGTCGTAAAAGCATCAAAAAAGTTTTTTTGGGAATCTTTTGTATTTCACTACTGGGCTTATTTTCTTTCAGTAATCCAAGTGAACGGTTTTTCGAAATCGCCAAAAACCTGGATATCTTCGCCACTTTGTTTAAAGAAGTAAATACTTATTATGTCGACGATGTAAATCCAAATCAATTAATTTCTACCGGTATAGAAGCAATGTTGGCATCTTTAGATCCTTATACCAATTATATCCCTGAAGATGCCATTGAAGATTTCAGGACAATGACCACTGGCCAATATGGCGGAATCGGTGCATTGATCGGTCAAAGGAATGGTAAGAATATGGTTTTGATGCCTTATAAGGGGTTTCCAGCACAGATAGGAGGCTTAATGATTGGAGATGAAATTTTAAAGATCGATGGCATAGATGTAAAGAAAAAATCTACTGGCGATATCAGTAAATTATTAAAAGGCCAGGCAAATACTGACCTGAATCTCACCATCAAACGTTATGGGCAAACAGATCATTTTGATTTAAAACTTAAAAGGGAAAAGATAACCATTCAAAATATTCCATTTCATGGTATGGTCACCAATAATGTAGGATATGTGAAACTTTCCGATTTTACAGCTGGGGCCAGCAAGGAGGTTAAAGACGCACTCCAGGATCTAAAGAATAAAGGGGCCCAAAAAATTATCTTTGATTTAAGGGACAACCCGGGCGGACTATTGAGCGAAGCAGTCAATATTTCAAATTTGTTCATCAATAAAGGTAGTGAAGTAGTAAGCACAAAAGGTAAAATGACAGATTGGAACAAAAGTTATAAAGCTTTAAACAGCCCATTTGATACGGATTTGCCCTTAGTAGTCCTTACCAGTAGCCGAAGTGCTTCCGCTGCGGAAATTGTGGCAGGCGTTGTTCAGGATTATGATAGAGGCGTCCTTGTAGGCCAAAAATCTTT
Organism: Bacteroidota bacterium; assembly: GCA_030857845.1. Lineage (GTDB taxonomy): Bacteria > Bacteroidota > Bacteroidia > Cytophagales > Cyclobacteriaceae > JALZND01. The sequence continues at coordinate 9,995 of JALZND010000086.1, forward strand.
CGGTAAAGGGCTTGTTCAAGCTACAAGGCCTTTGACTTACAATTCCCAACTAAAAGTTACAACTGCAAAATATTATACCCCAAGCGGAAGGTGCATCCAGGCCATAGATTATAGCCATAGAAATGAAGATGGCAGCGTAGGTAAAGTCCCCGATTCTTTAAAAGTAGCTTTTAAAACAAAAAATGGAAGGATTGTATATGATGGTGGCGGCGTGGACCCGGACCTTGCTATTGAGAAAAAAATGTTCCCGCCAATTGCGCAAAGTTTAGGTGCAAAAGGTTTGATTTTTGATTATGCAACTGAGTTCCGACATAAAAACACACAAATTGCTTCGCCTAAAGATTTTAAAATAACAGATGAAGAATATAACCACTTTGTAAAATGGCTTAGCAATAAGGATTATGATTACGTAACCAAGGTTGAAAAAACTATTGAAGATCTGATTGAAAATGCAAAAGATGAACAGTTTTTTGAAGATATCGACAAGCACATTCAATCTTTAAAGGCCAGGGTCCAGCATAATAAAGAACATGATTTGCAGATTTTCAAAGATGATATAAAGCTTCTGTTAAAAGAAGAAATTATTTCAAGGTATTATTATCAACAAGGTATTATCGAAGCATCTTTCAGCCATGATGAAGATGTACGGGAAGCTTTGAATGTTTTAAATGATACCAAGAGGTATGAGCAGATATTAAGCAGTACAAAATAAAAGCCTGCTTAAAGTTTCAGGCCATATTTTTAGGGATAGGTTCTGAAGCTTTTTTATTACATTTGCTTGAGCCAAGTATTTTTTGCGATGGCACTTAATTTTTATGTCCCTGATATTAAGTATTGAAACTGCCACTTCTATTTGTTCCGTAGCGTTACATCAAGATGATAAGCTGCTGGTGTGCCAGGAACTGTTTCTTGACCGTTCACATTCTGGATCATTAATTTCCATGATAACCCAAACTCTGGGTTACAGTGGCCATAGCCTTAAAGATTTGTCTGCGATTGCTATTTCAAAAGGTCCAGGATCTTATACAGGCCTTAGGATTGGAACATCCACAGCTAAAGGACTATGCTTTTCATTGGATATCCCATTAATAGCAGTAAATACATTGGAAGCAATGGCATATGGCATGAGTATATTCAATATTCAAAAGTTTTTATTATGCCCCATGCTGGATGCACGCCGAATGGAGGTGTTTTGTATGGTTT
>JALZND010000087.1:0-8793 GCA_030857845.1 Bacteroidota bacterium
AGGCAACACCGGTAAATAGAATCGGGGCTGTTTCACCGGCGGCTCTGGACAGTGTTAGAATTACTCCCGTTAATATTCCGGGAAAAGCTTTTGGTAATACCACATCTTTAATAGTTTCAAATTGTGTAGCACCTAATGCAAGTGTTGCTTCTCTCATACTGTTTGGTATTTTTTTTAATGCTTCTTCTGTAGTGGTAACAATGTAGGGCAATGAAAGTAACCCGAGGGTTAAACCAGCGGATAAAACAGAAGTACCAAAATGAAAAGCCTGGACAAATAAAGCCAGTCCAAATAATCAATAAATGATAGAAGGGATTCCCGCTAAATTTCTGATAGATGCCCGAATAATATTGGTGAGTAAAGAAGGTCTTGCATATTCATTCAGATACACTGCACAGGCAACGCCAAACGGCACAGCAAAAACAGTGGTGATAAACGTCAATAAAATCGTTCCAACAATGGCAGGCAGGATTCCACCCTGAGTCATTCCGTTGCTTGGGTATTGAAGCATAAAATTCCAAGACAACGCCGGCAGGCCTTTGGAAAAAATATCCCATAAAATAATTGCTAAAAATGTGCAAACCAGTAGGGTACTACCTGTAAGTAAAATCCAGTTCAACGTGTGGGATAATCGCTTTTTCACGAATGAAATTTTCTTAAACGGTTAGCAAAATACTCTCCCAATAAGTTAATGATAAGTGTTATCAAAAATAAGATAGCTGCAATGGCAAACAGGGCAAAATAGTGGGTTGTTTGATAAGGCACTTCACCCATTTCAATGGCAATAGTAGCGGTAACGGTACGTACTGAGTCAAGAAAGTTTCTTGGGATGGCAGATGCATTTCCGGTAGCCATTAACACCGTCATTGTTTCGCCTAGGGCCCTGCCCAGCCCCAGCATTACCGCAGCAATTAAACCAGGTATAGCAGCCGGCAGCGTAACCTTAAAAAGGGTTTCCCATTTGTTGGCACCTAATGCAAGCGATGCTTACCGATGGCTTTTGAGTACGGCATGAATAGCATCTTCACTAATGGTAATAATGGTTGGCAAAGCCATTATGGCGAGCAAAATAGAACCGTTTAAGGCATTCAATCCACTTGGGATACCAAACAATTTTGAAATGCCAGGGCCAAGTAAAACGATGCCCAAAAAACCAATGGCCACAGATGGTATGGCTGCAAGCATTTCTATAACCGGCTTTAAAACTGTTTGTAGTTTTTTTGGTGCAAATTCGGAAATGAATGCGGCTGTTAAAATACCCAGTGGCACTGCTATGACCATAGAACCAAAAGCTACAAATGCAGTACTTACAAGTAAAGGCAAAATACTGTACTTTGTTTCAGGGGTCCCACTGAGAACCTGTAAAAAAATCTACAGGGTTTACATCTGCAAAAAATGAAATGCTGTTGTATAAAAGCATTAAGAAAATACTACCCAGCAAGGCTATGGTAATTAATCCTGCTGCTTTAAAACCTTGCTTAAAAGCCCAGTTGGTTATTTCACGCTTGTTTATCTGCATGATTATTTTTTAACGGGATAATAACCTGATGAATGAATGATGCTGAGGCCGGTACTTGATTTTTCAAAATCTAAAAAAGGCTTTACTTTTTCATAATCCTGAGTTTTATAATATTGAAATAACGGGCGCTGAAAAAAGTATGCATCAGATGCAATTTTTGCCTCATCCAACGGAGATACAGCCATGCTTGTATCTGTAAATATTTTAAGATTTTAATGCCATGCATTGTACCTTTCATTACATAGCCTGCACCTACATAACCAATACCAGAGTTATCTGCCTTGATGGCTTCTAAAATTTGTGCATTGCCATTTAGTTGTTTGGCATGGGATGAAAAGTGGATATCCAATATTTTTTTTATAAATTCGTAAGTACCCGAATTACTTTGCCTGCCATAAATATTGATGGGAATATCTTTTTTTACTAACTGCGACCAGTTTATATAATCACCTTTTAATATGTTGGCCAGATCTTTTGTATTTATTGAGTCAAGCGGAAGTTTATCAGACACTACAAAAGCGATGGCATCCTCGGCAAAATTAAAGGTGCTTAACTGGATGGATTTGTTACTAAACAATGCAATCTCTTCCTCATTAATACTTCTGGAGGAGTTGGCAATATCTGCCGTGCCATTGAGTAAGGAAGCAATGCCCAGCCCTGAGCCACCACCGGAAACAGAAATCAATAAACTATCATTTTTATCATGAAATGCTTCTACCAGTAATACAGCTAGATTAACTTCCGTATCAGACCCTTTTACTTTAATGGTGCCTTTGTCAGCGCTGCAAGAATAAAAGAAAAGTAAAATATAAAGGACCGAACATTTCATTTCTAAAAGTCAAAGAAATTGTTATCATTAGGAAGTTTTATATGTTATATTATCATTAAGAAACGTATTGCATTTTAAAAATACGCAGCCTCCTAAACTCTACGGATAATAGTTGGCCTCTTATATTCAGTAAAATTCAGATGAGTTTCCTTCTTTATCGTCTACAGTATTTCAACAAGTGCCTCTTCATCCTCTTTATTACTATAAATTGATTTTCTAAAATTAATTGCTTATGGTGATTAATTACAGCTTTCGGCAACAGCTTAAATCACAAATTATAGAATATATTAAAACATACATCAAAACAATGGCGAAACCATTCGAATGGACTTATACAGGAAATCCCCTGACCAATTAGTTTACCTATTAAATGAACGTTACACTAGTACCTGGATAATTTTTTCAACGAAATAAATATGCCGTTGATGATTTAAGCAATTAGAAGTAATCAGGCAGGAATATAATCTTTATCACCTATGAATAAATGATCTCTACCCTCAGGTCAAACTGCCATCCTTTAGGAGTAAAATAAGCAAAAAAACTTTCCATATAGCCCATCGTGGCTCACCATTGCCACACCTTCAATGTCCAACGCCGATAAACTTTTTCCGGGAGCAGTGAACTTATCATTTTTTTAACTCCAATTCCTTTTTAATGGATTCTCAAATTCAGTTAAATCCTGTTGTAACTAAAACCTATCCCTAGAATTGCGAATACTAAGTCAAGCGTCGATTGCTACTTCAGCTTTGATGAAAAGACATTGCCAAAAGGATCTTTAGCCTCTACCACTATATTCGCATCTTGCTTATCGGGTTTAAAATAAAACATATGATCTGTCAAATGAGGCTCTACCCATTGTCTTCTCTCGGGAAGCTGAGTTCCTTTATGCAGTTTGATACTAAGAGGATCATGAGAAATGATACGAAGTGGTTCTCCTTTTCTTATTCCATCTTCAAGCCAGCTTACTTGCCAATTTTTATCCCAGTTCCACACATTAACTGCATGAAATTCCCCAAAATCGGGATGCTCACCTTCCTTGTAAATCCGAAATTGATGATTTTCATCGAGTCCGGTTGACTTATAGTACCATTCCAGGGATGATCCATTGGCTTTATAAACCCCGTAGCCATTTGGCGTACCATCATAACAAATCGGTCCACTCCACCAGGCTCCGCAAACTGTGCCATGGCAGTGCTCATAGATATTTCCTGATGTTTTATTGTCGTTGAAATGAGTATGGCCGGACATGACATGCGCCTGGAAAGGAGATAACAGTTCATAAATCTTTTCCCTATTGCTTACTGTTCCCCCTCGATGATCATTATCAGGATATCTAGTAAAGTCACCAGTCACAAGCGGTATATGCAGAGATACTACAACGGTCTGTCCCTTCTCCAGGTAACTAAGATCTTTTTCCAACCACGATAGTTGTTCGTCGTCTATATAACCCAGGTAATTTTTATGACTTCCCAAATAGAAAACATCATCAAGAACTATATAGTGAATCTCCCCACGGTTAAATGAATAGTAGGCTGGACCGTAATGTCGTTTAAAGGTTGCTGAAGATAATCTATCAGATGATGCTTCCAGATCCAGATCGTGGTTTCCTATAACCTGAAAAAACGGAATATCGGTACCCCTAACCAGCTGATTATAATCTTTGAAAAGATCAAATTGATCGAAAACCAGATCACCACAGCCGATACCAAAGGCCTTCGACTTGTCAAAGCGACCGAGTGTTTTCTTAACATCCGGTAATGTCTGCGACAATAATAATCCGGCTTCATATTCATTCTGGATTTGGGGATCTGCAAGAAGTAAAAACGTATGTTTATCATCATTTTCACCCTTCTTTAATGAAAAATTGATCGTTTGCCTTTCTTTTTGAGTACCTAAAAGCGCAAAAAAAGCAGCTGATCCATTTTGTTGTCGTGGGATTTGATATCCTGCGGGAATACTCATGTATACGTATTCCTGGCCTGAATTCGTAAGCAATTCATAGTTTCCTTCTTTGTCGGTAAGTGAAGTATTTATGCCATCGGTCATTACTACCTTTGGTACACCCCTTCCTTTATCGTCTGCAATTTTTCCAGTTACCTTAATAGGTGCAAGCCCGATTTTGCCAAATGAATTGAAAGGGAGCAGTCCGAATGAAGTTACTCCGCAAACGGCGATTCCCGCCTTATTTAAAAATTTTCTTCTGGAGATGTGTTGCATATACTGTTGTTAAAAATATTTATTCACTAATGATAAAAACCATTTATATAGACGATATATTTTCTGATATAGGTTTTTGTAAAAGATGCGTTGGCTGCCCATGACACAAGGGATTATTCATATGTTATTTTTTCAAAAACACCCCGATTAGTGGAAGGTGATCACTAATTATGTTCATAGTATCACTGGAAAAATAGTTTTCAATTTTCAAAGAATCGGTTAATGTCCTGGAGTACATATTTTCGTTGACAAGGATATAGTCGAGTCTTCGGCTGGGGGCATGGGACGGATGTGAGTAAAGAGAAGTATCTATTGCATCAACAAAATGCACCTTCAGGCCTTCGCTTTTTTGAAGGAGCGCTAACTCTTCACTATCGGGAGTGGCATTCAAGTCACCAGCCAATATGATGTGTTTCCCTGGGTTTTCCTTCAGAAGCCGATTATATTCCGAGATTAACAAATTTATTTGTCCCTTTCTCATAGCAATATTCCGCTCTCCCCTGCCCGCTTTCAAGTGAACTCCTGTAAGCATAAAAGAATAATCCTCGGCTGGAAATATATCTATCGACCACATACGGGTATTTATGGAATTTTGCGTTTCCTGTTCTCCCTCGTCCGTTGTATAGCCTGGCAGGGGCGTTGTTGCAGCTCCATAACCATGGATTACCCCCATGGGAAACCTGCTCATCACTACTACATTCATATACCAATCATGGCTGGGAATATCGGCAAAATATCTATATTCCATTTCTGCCAGTGAGTCTGAGGCAAGTTGTTTCAAATACTTTGCGCTTTCGAATTCCTGTAATAAAACAATATCTGCATCAGCCATTTTTAAAGCCTTTAGGAATAAATTTACCCTAAGAGGCATGTTTTCAGGTGGGTTGTTTTCCCTTTCGTTGTCAATATAAGGATCATCGTAAGGGTCGACGAAGTGTTCTGCATTCCAGGATAATAACTTAAAAGTGGAATCATTGGAATACGTATAATCTACGGGTACAACAATCGGTGAAGTATTAGCTGTTAAATAATCGGAAGACTTTTTTGAGATTCCCTGGTTTTGGCTCGTACAGGAAAGGATTATTAATCCTGAAAGTAAGGTGTAAATTGTTTTGTTTTTCATTTATGCTCATATTATAAAAATTGCAGGAGCAGGTAAATACCCGCTCCTGTTTCTATTTAAACCACCAACTGCCGGAAAGTAAATTATCTCCCTTGTCAAGTAATTGTACTGCCTCATTATAGTGAGCACCATTCACAGATTTCAGCAATGGAGGATAGACCATTCGTTTCATTATTTCATCGGTAAGCATAGCGGATCCTACTGTAAACTCAGGGTATCCCACTCTTTTATAGTTGTTCCAACCGTCAAATCCCTGATAATAAAAATTGATGTATTCCTCTTTCCATACCTGCTGTAGTGCCTCATCGGTATCAGAAGAAAGTATAACAGATTCTTTAGTGAGGTGCATATCAATTGCTGCTGGTTCTACCTCCCACCACTCACAACTTGCCCTGATGCCGGCTTCATAATGGTCAGAAGCATCTCCTGACACGATATCTAAGAGAATTGCTTCTGCAATGTAAAATTCTACCTCAGCATAAGAAAAAAGAACAGAGGGTGCTCTTACCCCGTTCAGTCCCGTATACGGCGGTGCAAGACCGCCAAACTCCCGTATAATATCCGGACTTTCGCCGGATGGAACTCCAAGGTAAACAGGATTTCCTTCCTCGTCTACATTAACAGGATTGCCGTCAATGTCCACCCCCAAAAGTGCCAGGTGTGGTCTGCGCGGATCAAGCGTTTCATGTAACTTATTTGCAAAAGTTTTTCCCAGGGCCACCGATCCGGCTGTACCGCTGGCATTGGTGGATTGCAGACCGAACCTGCCATCATATATAATGGCACAATTTTCTTTATTGGATGAAATTAGCTCTCCTGAACTAATCAATGAAGCAATTTCAGCCTCAACAGAAGGATCAACTTTTAACATTTTCATATACATCCTTAACTTCAGACTATTCGCCAGCTTCCTCCATTTTAAGTTATCACCAAAATAAAAAGCATCACCCCCTCGTATAAAGTTGCCTCCTGGTTTTGTCTCCAATAATCCATAAGCCTCGTCTAATTTTTCAAGATTTTTCCTGTAAATCTCTTCCTGGTTGTCAAACTTCGGGGTAAAATTTAAAATATCACCCTGTATTGCTTCTGAATAGGGAACTGGCCCGAAAACATCTGTCAAATATGTGGTGAGGTAAGCTTCGATTACCAGCGCAGCTCCAAGATAATCATCCAGACCTTCTTCTCTGGCCCGTCCCTTAAGGTCAGATACGTCGTACAATGTTCCGTAAATATTGTTATAAACTTCTTCGGAATCCGACCCCCTGAAATCGTACCTATGGCGTTGATCGATAAGGGAAGTATTGGTCCAGTATTGTCCTATATAATTTCCGATATCACCGTAACTTCGTGACCTTGTTCCGGCATTATATATTACCTGAGTCAGTAAAGATGCTGCATTAATATCAGTCATCCTTGTAGGATCCTGATTTAGCTCTTCAAAATCATTACAAGCTGAAAGTCCCATAAAAGTGACCGCAACCAGGAGCAAGTATTTACGCATTCTAAAATTCGTTTCCATATTTATATATTTTATCCCGGTAAGTGGCTTAACAAGCATCTCTTGAAATTACGACCACACTTGCGGGTTTATTTATTAAAAAATTAAAAAGTTAATTTGAGGTCTATACCGATGGTTCGGGTAGATGGAGATCCCATCGCTTCCAAACCTGGTGTTAACTGTCCATTGTTGACTACCGATAATTCCGGATCATAGGAAGGAAATTTTGTCCAAACGAATAGCTCATTTCCATAAAGCCCTATTTGCCCTCCTTTTAAGCCAAGAACCCGAGGAAGATTATAAGCCAAACGCATATATCTTAGCTTCAAGAAGGTAGTTTCATGAACATTACCCTCAATCTGGTCTCGCTCGTACATGGCATTATAATAGTAAGGAGCAGGTGCAGATGACGTATTGGGTACATATTCTTCTGATCCTTCTACCTGCATTACCCCGTCTCCTATTACACCAAACCGCCCTTCAAAATTTTGGATCCATTGACTAGTTGCCATGTCATATTCAGAACCCGTTTCGAAAGGGGCCCCACTTTCACGTCCGTAAATTGTTTTGTCAGATTTGCCAGTATAGTTCATCAGAAAATGTGTGATAGAATAGGCATTTCCACCATGTTGATAATCAAATTGAAACGATAAGTTAAAGTTTTTATATCTAATCGTATTGATTAACCCGGCTCTCCACTCAGGGAAAACGTTACCGAGGTAATCTTCATCATTATCCCGTTGAGCCAATCCATCTTTAAAAATTATTTTACCATTATGCTTGTCATACCCTTTGCCATATATCCTTCCCAACTGCTCCCCGGGCTCTGCCTTCACCAATACCCTTGATCCGACATAAGAACCGATAATATAAGTATCAATCACACCTGGAACTAATTCTTTTACTCTTCCCTTATTGGCCGACCAGTTTGCAGAAACATCCCAGGAAAAGCTTTTACTTTGAAATGGCTTGGCATTAAGCTGAACTTCTATCCCTTTATTGGAAACTGCACCCGCATTGAGCAATGCATTCAAATATCCCGAAGCGGGATCAAGTGGAAATGACAGTATCTGGTCTTTTGTTAACGAGCGATATAACGCTACATCTAAATTTAGCCTATGATTTAAAAAGTGAGCATCAAAGCCCACCTCTAAAGCATTTGTCATCTCTGGTTTCAGGTTAGGATCTGGCAGCGTGGAAGGATTGGAATAACCACCGTTAATCGCATTGGAAGCAACATAGTACCGATCCAAGCGGTATGGATCAGTATCAGACCCTACCTGCGCAGCCGATCCCCTCAACTTTAAATATGACAGCCCCGGAACTTTTAAGTCAAACATTTCCATGATATCAATAGCCAATGCAACCGATGGATAGAAATAGGAATTATTTTCTTTTGATAAGGTTGACGTCCAATCATTTCTACCTGTAACGTCCAGGTATATCATGTCTCTATAATTCGTACTGATCAAACCATATGCCGACAAATTTTCCTGTTGATTTCTGCTGTTAATTACCTGCGGTCTTTCTTCTGAATTCTGGAGGTTAAAGACCCCAGGAATGATGAGGGCAGATGCATCTCCCAACATGCCGCTCCCGTTTCGATA
>JALZND010000087.1:8803-11193 GCA_030857845.1 Bacteroidota bacterium
CACCTACACTTCCATTAAATGAAAAATCACCGATACTCAGGTTTTGAGAAAGTATAATATCAGTATTTAAGAGCATCGTTTTCAATGTCGTCTCGCGATAACTTCCAAAAGGATTCCTTGATTCTGACCATGCTCTTTCCCTTGTCCTTAATTCTGTGTAGAAGTCTATTCCACTTCTTGCTGTGAGTTTGAGGTTATTGGTAAAATTATGATCTAACTCAACATTTCCAAATATCCTGTCTTTGTCCATGGTATTGATCGAATTGTATAGGATCCAATATGGATTCGAGCTTAAAGATGATATGCCATTTTGTTGTATATCCTCCTGGCCATCGAGCCAAAGCTTGTCTTTGTACCAGCTAAGATTATCATTAGCATTTAACCAAAAAGCTTGGTAATGTGCATTTTGTCTATCATAGCCTTCCGCTGGTAAATTGTCCGAAAATTGCTTCACGTAATTGACCTTAGTAGAAAACTGTGTTTTCCCAACCCGTATGCCAGAGGACAAGCCAAGATTAATTCTTTTGTAACCTGTGTTTGGCATAATGTATTCATTAGTCAAATAGTCCACAGATCCACGAAAATAAGCATTGTTATTACCAGCTGCGACTGAGATCCCGGTAGTATTGGTGATGCCTGTTTCATAGAAGTCTTTTTCAATGTCATAGCTTTTCCAGGGCGTTTGCCCCCCAGCATCAAATTCCCAGATTTCATCTCGTCTTTCCGGGTCATAAACTGCGGAATGCGGGGAGTCATACTGGTAAAAATTTTGTCCCATGAATTTTGGCCCCCATGAATGGCCATTTCTGTTTTGATTGCCATCAGGCGAATCCTTGAAAGCATAGTAATCATTTTCACTTCGGTTTCCTGAACCAAATAATTGCTGGCGTGGAAGCCATCGGTTTACTTGCTGAAGGGAAGTCGAATGACGCACTTCCACGTTGAGATCCTGATTGTATTTACCACTTTTTGTAGTAATCATTAGCACACCGTTTACCGCCTGTGATCCGTAAAGTGCGGCAGCTGAAGCACCTCTTAGTACGGTAATACTTTCTATATCCTCCGGATTTATAGCCGATAATCCATCTCCATAATCGACAGGTGCTCCTAAATAAGACCTTTCACTATCTCCATTCTGGTCATTGGTTACCGGTACCCCGTCAATGACGATCAATGCCCGATTTTTGTCAAGATTTAAGGATGCCTCTCCTCTTAAGACAATCCTCGATGATCCTAACGGCCCTGATGACCTCGTCAACTGCATACCGGGTACTTTACCAGCAAGTGAAGTTGCTAAATTAAGATTTCCTCCAGAAGTGATCTCTTTATTTTCCAGCTTCGTTACTGAATAACCAAGACCTTTGGTTTCCCGCTCTATCCCTATCGCAGTCACCACAACCTCTCTAAGGCTTTTTGTATCAGTACTCAACTCTACATTAATAATGGACTGTCGATCAACAATAACCTCTTTATTTTGGTACCCTACAAAAGAGAAAATCAGAACCGCCTCTGATCCTGGAGTATCTAATGTATAATTACCCTCTATATTAGTAGTAGTTCCAATGTAAGTATCTTTAATTAAGATATTTACTCCCGGAATAGGTTCTCCGGTACCTTCGTCAATAACTCTTCCTTCAATGACGCTATCCTGGAGCGTGGCTTTGTGCCCTGCTTTAGGAGTTATGACTACTTTCTTCTGAATTTGCTCAAATTTCAGATCGGTATATTTTAGCAAAAGCGTTAACCCTTCTGTTAGCGTTTTTTGTTGAATTTCTATAGATATAGCCTTATATGCCTGTAATTGAGCTGCATCGTAAACAAAAGTGATATTAGTTTGTGATTCGATCTTATTCAATGCATACTCCAACGATTCGTTTTTAAATGACAGCGATATTTTACCATCCTGTAGTGCTGGCCCAGTGCTGCCACCAGCCATTATTACTCCACAAAAAGTAACTTGAAGAAGATAGACTAGCAGAATAAACTTGCAATACTCTTTAATTAATAGAAATTTTTTCATAATTTAACATGTTTTTTGTTCTTAATGGAAAGGAAAACGATGATGCTTTAAATCATTTGTTATTGCCGTAACAATAGATATAATGAAGCAATCATAATTATTAGCCGGAAATGCTTCAACATTTTCGGCTATTTTCAACAGTTTTTTTCATAGGCATTTTTCGTGTTTAGTTAATTAATACACATCCATTACCAGAAATGGTAATGACATTATTTTCTATTTTGTAACCCGCTTGGTGTAAAAGGTTGAGCATATTGCTGATAAAGTTTAAAAAAAGCTTCCTGATCGCTCAATTTTATAAGTTTGATCAAATCCCTCTTGCTGTTATTTGAAAAAGCGGCTTCGTTTTTTTCGTAATATTATTCCAAAT
>JALZND010000403.1 GCA_030857845.1 Bacteroidota bacterium
GGATAGTAAACCTAAGTTTGAACAGAAATTGAACTATATTCACAGTAATCCATTAGCAGAAAAATGGAATCTTGCGCAAAGGCCGGAGGATTATTATTGGTCTTCAGCAGCATTTTACGAAACAGGAATTGACGGTTTCGGTTTTTTAACTCATTATTCTGAAAGGTTTGGCTAGCAGAAGTTCTGTGAGTCACAGACCTTGGAGGAACTCCTGGTTTTATATTACACTTAACCCTTCGTTTTTCTGGAAGGTTTGTTTCAAAAAAGTCGAAGGTAAACCGGGAGCTTTAATTAAGCCGCCATTGGTTATTCAAAACATTTATGTATATTTGTCGTATAAAAATGTATAATTGTACATATTAATCCTCTGAGCAAATGAAGAGACAAGATATAAAAACCGGCTGGAAAAAAGGCTTTTTAGGTAGGGCCAACGAGGAATTGCAATCTTTTGTAAAAATCTTGCCCGTAGAAACCCTTTTAAAGCCAGATGAAATCACCTATGAGAAAATGCTGGGTGATAAATATTTAGTCGCTAAGGCTGTAAAGCTTGGAGTACCAAACAGCTTATTCTTAGAAATCCAAAAAAACTCCCCCTTCAGCGATGAGCAGTGGTCCGTATTTTTAGATATTAATTCCCGCACCTTGCAGAGGCATAGGAAAACTGAAGGCCATGTTTATAAAACATCCCAGAGCCAAAGGATTTTTGAACTTGCAGAAATTGTAGCACTGGGGGATAAGGTTTTTGATTCACGGGAACAATTCTTGTCCTGGCTCAATGCCCCTTCAATAGCATTGGGCAGAGAAAAGCCAATAGACTTATTAGATAATTCATTTGGCAAGGATTTAGTGATAGCCGAATTAAACAGGATTGAACACGGGATTTTTGTTTAATGATTGTATTCAGGTTAAGCAAAGGCAAATATAAAGATGAGCTTTCAGGTTATGGTGCATCTTTAGCAGGGCAGAGGTGGAATTCAAAAGGGACCGAAGTAGTGTATGCTTCGCAATCCAGGGCTTTGGCAAATTCTGAAGTTGCGGTTCATATCTCATTGGGCAACCTGCCAAAGGATTATCATATGGTAGAAATTGAAATAGATGATTCGGTAGAGATATATGAGGTTCAAATATCATCATTGCCTGTAAATTGGAACTCTATCCCACCTATCCCAGCTACACAGCATATAGGCGACCAATTTGTGAATGATAATAAAAATGCGGTTATTAAAGTGCCCAGTGTGGTGGTAAGAGGCGAATTCAATATCATTTTAAACCCTAAGCATAAAGATTTTAAAAAAATCAAAATTATCCGCACTGAGCCTTTCCCTATAGACCCAAGGTATACCATCGCCAGATAGGATGACCGCACTTTAACTAAAAAAGGAAAACAATTTTTGGAACCAATAAAACTATGATCAACTGGACGGCTCAAATGCCTTCTAAAAAGTAGGTCCTAAGAGCTAATAAGATTCTTGTTTATTTAGTCTGATCATACTAGCTGTACCATAAAAGAAATATCTCCCTAAACTTAAACCTCCATATTTTATGACTCATAAAACGGTCATTTAGATGTACATGAAAGTCTTTTTGTGAGGGAACTGAGCTTATCTAGTTAATAAATTATATGTAAACTTTAAATTGGTAAAAAAATTTTTATTGTGTAACTAATTAATTAGTTTTATACCTAAGCTGTTAGTCAATTTAAATTTGAATTTAAATTTAAGTATGATGAAGAAACATACTATAGTAGAAGAACATATCTTGGTGCGCATCCTTGAAACCAAAGTTTTATTAACCATAAAGCATGTGAAAAAAAACCACAAATACCTCCCTCTAACAACTAAAGAGAAATATACCAAGTATAACATGACATTTGGAAAATTTACAGTACTTATTTTGTTTGTCTTAGCAATAGGCTCCTGTAAGAATCCTGAACAAACAACTTCACTTAATCTAAATGGTCGTAGTTCCTTTACATTATTAAATGACAGGGAAGATTCAGTGAACATTAAAATTGAAAATTGGCACAATTTTCCTAATGAATCACAGGAGTTTGATACTATTTTAGCTCCAAAAAGATCTTTAATTCTTGATTTAATAATACAGAATTATAATTATTACGATCTGACTATTGATAGTGTAAAATATAAAGTATTTAATCGTCCTGGTTCAAATGATAGTGTTAGAATTGCTGATGCTAAGAGTATTTCCTTTTTGGGTCATTTAAAAGATATAAATGAGTTCCTTTTGATGAAAGCTAAAAAGTTCAATTCCGTTGATGCAGATTGGAAGCCGAGAATTAGTTCAACAGCTGGAAGTAGTTTAAAAGATCTAATCAGCATTAATGATTCTATTACAAAAGTGCATACTCGATTTATAAGTACATCTGATATACCAACATGGTATAGGGACTTCGAACTAAAAAGATTACACTATTTAAATGCTGGGTGGAAATTAAATAGCCTCCTGTATCGAAAATTTTTATTAAACATTCAGGACACCATTACAGAAAATTTTTTAGAAAGCTTGACCGAATCCTTGCCTGTTTCAGATGAAGAATTAATTGGCAACATAAATTACATGGATTTCCTTCGTGACTACATTTTTTTTAAAACATATCCTCAACTAAAAACAGAAATTCCTCTTCCTGCTTCAAAAGAAGAATATACAGAATTTATTCCCGAGACATTTGAAGTTGCGAATTCAGAATTATCAGATTTGGTTAAAGATGCTTACCTTGCTTTTATATTCACCGATGCAATTAGACATAATAAGAATTGGTTTAATGAAAAGTGGGCTGATCTTGTTAAAGATGAGGAGTTAAGGGAATTTGTTAATAGTAGTTTATCAGCAACTCAGGTTCTTCCAACAGGATCAAAATTACCATATTTTTACTTGCCGGATACCAGCAATGTCTTCCATCAGTCAGATCAATTTATTGGGCAAATTATGCTTATCAATTTCTGGGCAACATGGTGCAAGCCTTGTATTAAAGAATTCCCACTTGAAAATGCTTTGGTTGAACATTTTAAGGGAAAACCTGTAACCATTTTGAATATTTGTATAGAATCAGAGCCAGATAAATGGAAAGAAATGATCAAGAAATTTGACTTAAAAACCCATAACTTATTAGCACAGGAAAATTGGAATAAAAAATTAAATAAGGAGTTCGATATTATGAGCTTACCACATAGTGTTCTGGTTGATTGGAATGGGAAAGTTGTTGAAAATAAGTGCCCTACTGCCAGGGATGTAAAGGATCTTATCTCTGATTTGCTGTTAAAAATGGAAGCAGAGGCTAATCCATAAAAAAGCAAAGCCCCCGATGTCACGTATCTTCCCCATGGAGACATCTGACTTTTTATGACATATCCAGATTGTTCAACTTTGTTGATGATAAATTTGCTGTCAGAGTTTGTAATTTATCAATGGATTTTGAAAATTGTTCGCTAGTATTGTTTAATTGTGGACATAGAGCGTTCCTGACACTGACTCCCATTATAATTGAAGATACAGAGGATGAGGAACTTTATGACTTAATTGGCTTGATAAGTCATGTGTTGGTGATTTACCTTGGGAGTGGAATCATTTGGGTGTATATGATAAATCAAGATTTGATCTAAGAATATTTTTCAATACACCCAAGTGATTCAATCT
>JALZND010000404.1 GCA_030857845.1 Bacteroidota bacterium
CCTATAAGCTGCAAGTGGTATTGGCACATATCCCATGGGATATTTAGAGGCTATCCTTGCCCACATTTCCCAATCTTCGCCATAATGCACACACCTAAAGGCACCTAAATCCTCATATACCTCTCTTTTTACAACAATAGAAGGCGTTTGTATCCTGTTGCGCTGGGATATTAGTTCCAACCAGTTATCCAATATCCCACTTTCTTCACGCTCTATCCTTGAAAAAGAAAGATGAGTGCCTTGCGAATCAATAAATGCGTGCCTACAAAAAGCTGCCCCGATATTAGGGAATTTTTCAAACAGGTCCTGCATCTTAATATAAAACCCATTCAAAATCTTATCATCACCATGAAGTTGGTGCACCAAATGCCCCCTTGACCTTTTTAAGCATGTCTCAAAATTTTTAAGGCTTCCAACATTTTTTTCCTGCCGAAAAAAACCAACTCTACCTTTACCTATTTCATTCACTACTGCTTCAGGATCGTCTTTTGTAGAAAAATCGTCCACAACTTCTATCTGCATCACTTCTGGGCCTGGGGCTTGCATGAGTACGGCTTGTAAAGTTTCCTTCAAGTAATTTGCGCAATTATATGAAGGGATCATCACCGACCATAAAGGCCTATTGCCTTCCAGTATAGGGGGAATTTGAGGAGGCTGCTCTATATTAGTTTTGCTCATTAAATATTTTGTTCTTTTCAGTATAAATATAAAGGTAAAAATTTTTTAGTTTTCATTTTTGCCATTCAATAGATCTGTCCAATGAGTGCTTGTCTTTACATTTATATTATAATATTTATCCTCTTCTGATAATTTGCCAGGATCCGAATACCAAGGAAGGTGCAATGCCTTGTAATTTCCTCCAGTCCTAAGTGATTTCAACCAATAACCTCCACGTTTTTTTGGCCTGTACAGCGCAAAGGTTGTGTCAATCATGGCATCATAAACATCCTTTTCTACTTCATCCTGCCAAAATTGCCTTTCATGTTCCTGAACTTGGGTCCTTAAAGAATAATGTGCTGGTAAATCATCTATTTCAAGACCAAAACCTACTTTATCTATTTCCGGGTACTTAACAAGCAGCTTCCTGAAATGATCCATAAAATCATCAGGGCATTGGCTTGAAGGAATTAGATCGGAGTCTGTATAAACATAGTAGCTGTCTTTGAAATATTCATAAACCAAAGTTTTCCAAATGGATAAGAAACCTATATTTTCCCCTAAATAGAAAACACTGATTTTGTTGGTTTTATAATAGCTCAATAATGGTTTATATGTTGAGTTATTATCGATTATATACAAGTTAAAATAGCCTCTTTTATTTAAGGCTTCTATTTGCATTTTTAAGAATGAGACCCTGTTAAAATTATTAATTACTATGGGAATAGTTTTCGGTCTTGTTTTCTTAAAACTATAATTAAATTGTACAATCCTCTTAATTAGGGCTTTAATATATTTATTTTGTAAATTAATATCCCTGATTAAAATTCTCCTATTGAATATCCAGAATTGGTAATGGATTTTTAAATCATTAATCCTGGATAAATCTTCACTCATAAAATTCCATTTCGTAGTTATATACCAAAAATCACCAACAGGTAATCTCTCTAAAACATAATATTAATTTTGATAATTTATTTGTATGACTTTATCAAGTTCATCCAATATCTTATTATCTAAATTGGGGTCAAATTTCCTGGCAAAAAGCTTTTCAGAAATAGTCAAATTTTCTAAATCTAATAATGTGAAAGTTTTAGGGCTATCTTTTCCTTCACTCCAGTCATAATACCTCAAATCGTCATTAATTATATTATCATAAATGGATTTCCCGGTACTGTTCCTTAGCAGGGTCTGAAAAAACATTTCATCTGCACAGAATGAGAACTTATGGAAATCAATAAATTCAGGGTGTTGTTCCAGAAATTGAACAATATACCGCGCAGTTTCCATATTAAAGTTCCACCAGTGTTCACCCCCAAAAGGTTTCATACCCAGAGGCAAGGACCGTTCCTTAAAATATAAGCCGAATAACCCATTCAATATTTTTCTGACTGCGCCTTTTGCTTGTTTATAAGGGGGGTAAGAAAAGCTTTTCCCTAAGATTTTAAAATGATACCTATTTATCCGGTCCATTCCTCCATTAGGCCAAGGCTGAAACGGCATGGGAAAACTTTCTATAAAACTTTTTCCTTTCCATTTATGAAAAAAAATTTTGATGTAATCATTACTTTTGATAGGATAATCCTGTCCACTTAGCAAAATTATCATATCGTAATGCTTTCCTTTATTTACGATGTCCTTAAGAGCTTGGATTTCTGCTTCTACAATGCCAAATTCAGACCATGCTGCATTAAATTGTTTTATGAAGTAAAAGTTATCTTGCGCAATAGCTTTGATAGAATTTTTGAACTCATTAATAGGTGATTTTTTATCTACATGTACAAAAAAATCGGCATGGCTTCCATTCAATCTGTCTACAAGCCTGGAGAATTGTTGTGGATTTTTATGTACAGCAATAACATAGGCTATTTTTACCTCATCCATTTTCAATTTCCTACTTTTTTAAGAATGACAAAAATGAGTATATCCGTTTAAAAGGCGCAATGATCCAAGAGCCAATTTTATACGCTTTACTATTTTCAACAGCTTGAATTTTATTTTTTAGTTTTTCCTCCTGCTGCCGCATCCGCGCCTCCATTTGCAATAATAGTTTATGCTTTTCATAAATTACAGCCACAAAATGCTCCCGGTAAAA
This sequence comes from Bacteroidota bacterium, assembly GCA_030857845.1. Taxonomy (GTDB): domain Bacteria; phylum Bacteroidota; class Bacteroidia; order Cytophagales; family Cyclobacteriaceae; genus JALZND01. Next base: position 2,753 of record JALZND010000404.1, read on the forward strand.
TTCAAGATGATTTTCTACAATTTGCTTTGTAAGCTCAGGGCCCTTCTGAAGTACATTTTGATACATTGATTTATTTGTGATCCGGTAGTTGAACAGCACCTCTGGGATGCTATAAAATTTCCATCCTTTTTTGCCTACACCAATCCAAAAATCCCAATCCTCAAAGCCTCGCATATTTTCATTATAGCCTCCCGCATCAATCCAACATTGGTACCGGAACAAAGAATTACCACAGATATCATTTTTGGCAAGAAGGTCCATTACATCCCCGCTTTTTGAACGCCATATTCCTTTAGCATTTTCAAACAACCTTATATCGCAGGTTACAACCCCAATTTCAAAGTTCTCATCCAATATTTTTACAGCTTTCTCCAGGTAAGAAGGCTCAAAAATATCGTCTGCATCAAAGGGTAGAATGTATTCAGATTTTGCATGCTTAATCCCATGGTTGCGTGCCGATGATAAATGTCCATTGTCCTTGAACAAAACCTTTGTTTTAGGTTTGCTATAAGAGCTCAGTAAGTTATTTGTGTATTCATCTGTCGACCCATCATTTACAATCAGGATTTCAAAGTCTTGGTAAGTTTGGGCAAGTATGCTGTCTACAGCCTCATTAATATATTTGCCATCATTGTAGCAAGGAATGACAACAGTAACTTTGGCTTGTTTGTCAATCATTTTTTTGGGCAGATCTGTTCATAATATGCGATAATCGCCTGTGTATCCTCTTTCGTAATTTGCTGGTCTTTTGTGGCATATTGTGCATCACCTGTTGCAAATAAAAAAGCCTTGGAAATTTGTAAGGAAACATATTCTTTTTTAAAGCTTTATCTATTCCTGCGTCATTTACCGACAATCCAATCAAATATTTATGAAGCCAGCCAAGAAATATTTTCCTG
>JALZND010000405.1 GCA_030857845.1 Bacteroidota bacterium
CTTTTGTGCATCCTGTTGATAACCGTCTTTTGTACCTGGGGAGATAAATTGCCCAGAATCAGGTATTCACATTTCTGGTATTTTTCAGGGATTATAGGGTCGAATGTGCCAAGGACATTCAATTCAGTAACCAGGGTGTCGCGGGTATTCATATCGTTATGGTACCTGCCAGCCCAAAAGAATGATTTTTCATCTTCTTTAATTTGCAGGCCTTCAGTATCTATACCATGATTCTGAAGCATTTTAATGTCTTCTTTTAGAAAATCATTTCCTACAACGGCGACCAAAGACGTGTTTTTAGTAAAATTAGAAGCTGAAAGGCTGATGAAAGTGCCTGAACCGCCAATGATTTTATCTGTTTTTCCGAATGGGGTTTCTATAGCATCAAAAGCTACAGATCCAACAACTAATAAGCTCATAATTTATTTTTATATGAAAATGATTTTTAATGAATATTTGGTGCCCTTATAAATTCCTTAGATTCATCGAAGAGCTTTCTGTAAGTATAATGAGTTTTATGGATTTTACCTCCTACTTCTTCAGCCACACGCATCATTTTAGGGTTAAAATCTCCTATCCAGTTCATCTCGAAATCCCGGTATGGGCTTTTTTTACTCCATATATATGAAGTAGTGGCTATCACAATTGCACCTTCAAGGCCTTTACCTTGATGTTCAGGCACCACCCCAAATGCCACCCCAAACATTTTTTTGCATGTTCCTGTTAGCTTGTGGTACATGAATTTTATTTTGCCTAGAAGGTCTAACTTGCCATTAAGGTGTTTTATAATCTGGTTTATTTCAGGTAGGTTGATAAAAAAGGCTACTGGTTCATCTTTATAATAAGAAAACCAAATAATCTTCTCGTCAAGGATGGGCTTTAACTGGTTCATAATGCTCATGGCTTGTTGTTTGGACATGCCTGAAACACCGGCATGCTTTACCCATGCCAAATTATATATAGTCCTGAAATCTTCTGCATATTTTTCCAACTTATTCTTTTCTATATGCCGAAAGGTATAATCAGGATTTTTGCCAATCCTTTCAGCTTTTTCCTTTACGCGGTCAATAAGACCACCATCCACAACCCTTCTTGCATAGGTATATTGTTTAAAATACAGCTTAAATCCAAAATCCTCAAAAAATTTTTGATAATAAGTAAAATTATAAGGCATACAGTAATTGGGCTCAGTAAACCCCTCAATCAACAAGCCCCACCAACGGTCCCTATCACCAAAATTTATAGGCCCATCCATAGCTTCCTGGCCTCTTTCCGCCAACCACGACTGGCACTTGGCAAAAAGCATAAATGCAGCATCTTTATTGTCTATGCACTCAAAAAAACCCATTCCGCCAGTTGGTTGGTCATTTTTATTAGAAGTTTTTTTGTCAACAAAAACTGCCACCCTGCCAACTGTTTCTCCCTCGTCGCTCTGTAGCAGAAACCGTGCAGCCTCTCCATGTCGGAAAAGCTTGTTTTTCTTTGGATCAAATACACTTTCAATATCTTTATCCAATGGCCTGATCCATATCTTTTCATTTTTATACAACCTTACCGGAAGTAAAAGGAATTCCTTTTTTGTAAGGTCGTTGTTTACTTCTATAATTTTCATTCAAAGAAGTCAGGATAGTTTGGTTTGTATCAATATCAAAAAAATCGTTTAAATAAACCTTCAAAAGCAGGTTTATTAATCCTCAAAAATAAGTACTTATTTATATATACCAAATGTAAAGAAAGGAAAAAGCCGGTATGGGTTTGGGTTTGGGTGTGCGAGTGTGTTTGAGTGTGGGAAAAAATCTTACTATAAGCTTTTTTGTTGGTTTTTATATGAAACAAGTTGTTTTGGCTGATTTTTACTTTCCAGTTTCCCCGTTAGCCGCCAGTTTGGGAGTGAGTGTGTGTTTGAGTGTGGGAAAACCTTGGCTTCTTTGGTTGCCCATAAAAGTTTTGCTTTAAAGAATAAGTTGTATGGGCTGATTTTATCTTTCCAGTTTCTTCGTTAGCCGTCTCTTTTTATCTTTGGGTCAGCGGGGGATTGCGCGGATAAAAATAAACGGCGTCGATGAAACGAGGCCTGCACGGGCTTGGAGTGCTTAAGTTGAAACCTGAAGGAAAAGATTATTTGATATTTTTTTTAAAATGTCTATAAATGGGAGACCCTATCAGGATAATCTGTAATGATACCGTCTACTCCCCAAGACTTTACCCGCTTCATGTCCTCTACTTCATTGATTGTCCATGGAATAACCTTAATTTTGGCTTCATGGTAACTTTTAATAAGCTCTTCAGATAAAGCTTTGAAGTAAGGACTGTAAATATCTGCAGCAAAGCCAAGGATACTATTCATTTCATTAGGATTTAAAGCTTCTTCAACCAAATATGCCAGTATATAATCAGGATATTTTTGATTCCAATATTGTAAAACCCTTTTGTCAAACGATTGGATAATTAACCTTTCTTTGGGCACTGTATTGCGGATTACCTCATATACCAGGTCTGAAAATTCTTTTGGATCAGGATGGAATAATCCATCTCCACCAGGTTCACTTTTTATTTCAATATTATATTTTGGCAGGTTGAGTTTATTCACCTTTATATGTTCCTCAATTTCCTTGATCATGTCAGCAAGTAAAGGCTTTTGCACTGGCTGTTTTTGCTGCTGCGGAAATCGTGCGTTCCCAATAGACCCGCAGTCATATGTCTGCACCTCTTCATAATCCAGCTGGTAAATATTATACTCTTTTTCTAGATTAGGATCTATTTTCTGCCCCATAAGGTCCTGACAAATTTCTGCGGAGAAATAGGGCTCATGGGAAATCAGCACCTTTTTATCTTTGGTGATGACTACATCAAGCTCTAATGTATGCACCCCAAGCTCCAATGCTTTTTTAAAAGCAGGCATAGAATTTTCAGGTGCTAAACCTCGTGCACCACGATGGCCTTGAATTTCAAAATTGTATTGTGTCGGGGTATTGCAAGCAGTCATGGTGTACAAAAATGCTATAATTAAATAAATTTTGACCATAGGGTGAAATATAAAAATCAGTGTGTAGTGCTACACTAAAAGTAAGGGTAATTTATTATAAACCTGAGTTCGGGATAAAAAAATAGGAAATTTCTTCAAAAAAGATCTTTAGTTTGATGGTAAAATGGGGATAATTTTGTATATTAAAGTATTGATAATCAGTCTAATACTTTAATTTAACTTAACTTAATTTAACCCCCATGAACCATCAGGATAAACTTACAGAAATTTTTTGTGAAATTGACCTTATGCAAAGTTATTTTTGCAAATGAAGTAAAAAGAAAGTGCAAGGGTTTATTTACTAAACTTGAAAATATACGGTAATAACATCTGTATTTATTTGGGCAATCCCCATGGCGGGACCTGTTGTTGAAATAATTTACTCAATAAACGCAATGGTTTATTCAGATGATGTATATTTTATTTATAAACTAATAAAAGCTTCGCATGTTGGATTAACGAAGTTGAGAGGTGAATAAACCTTCTTAATAATTTTAAAAGTAGGATTAAAGTTTTCCATTTCAGAACTCTAAAAAATTTGCGCCGCAGACCCCAGCGGGGTCAAATATCCTTAGCCACGGGTTTAAACCCGTGGCAAATGAAAGGTTAGTTTATAGTTTTGG
>JALZND010000406.1 GCA_030857845.1 Bacteroidota bacterium
GAGCTGGCCATGCTTTGAATGAAATATTTTTGAAAAAATGAATAAGCGATGATGATGGGTAATGCCAGCAAAACTGCTGAAGCCAGTTTTACACCCAATTGCGCATCAGCACGGCCACCCACCGAAAACAAAGTAACGAGTTGGGGCATGGTCATCACCGCTTCGTCACGAACAACAATCAATGGCCATAACACTTCATTCCATGACGTCATAAAAGTGAGGATACCCACCGTAACGATAGTTGGTATAATGCTCGGAAAAAGGACCTGGAAAATGATCCGCAATTCGCTGCATCCATCTATCCGTGCAGCATCAATGAGTGCCTGTGGTACAGAAATGAAAGCCTGACGGAAGAGCAAGATGGCGAAATTATTAATCAAGAAAGGAATGATCAATGCTGTATACTGATCTACCCATCCCAACTTAACAATGGTGATATAATTTGGTATCAGTGTAATCTGAAAAGGCAGGGTCATCGTAAAGATGATCAGATAAAATATAATATTACGGCCAACAAATTTTGTTTTTGCCAATGCATAACCAACTATCGAACCTATCATGATAACACCAAATGTGATGACACTTGAAACAAACATACTGTTAAGCAAAGCTCTCCCAATGGGGATCTTGCCAAACATGGCCGTATAATTATCAAAAGTAAAGCTGTCCGGGAAAAAGATCAGGCCTGCAATTTGTTTTTCAGGTGTCAGTGATGCCATGATCATCCAGAAGAATGGGTAAAGAAAACTAATCGCCATAACGATCAAACAGATATATATCAGGGCCTTTTTCATATTATGATAACATCAGTATTTTTTTTCTATGTATTTTTTTTGAATAATAATTATGATCAGAATGATAAAGGCAAACGCAAATCCCAGAGTAGCTGCATAACCCATGTGAAAGAATTCAAATGCCTGTTTATAAATATAAAGGACAGAAGAAAGTGAACTATTAAGTGGACCGCCACCTGTCATGACATACGGCTCAATAAATAATGAAAAGCCACCAATAGTGGATAAGATGACAACCATAAAAATGGTCGGATTGATAGCAGGTATGGTGATGTACCACAATTTTTGCCAGGATGATGCACCGTCTATTTCCGCCGCTTCATAATAATATGCGGGGACGGCCTGCAGCCCCACCAGGAACAGGATAATGTAAAGCCCGATATTTTTCCATGTTGCCATGATAGCAATCGAAGGCATGGACATGTTTGGATTGGTCAACCAACCAACACGATCAAAACCTAAAGATGTCAATAGTTGATTGATGAGGCCACCGTTGAATCCATAAAGTTGTTGCCACATGATGGTTACTACAACACCTGAAACGATGACGGGTAAGAAAAATATGGAACGGAATAATCCTTTAAACCTGATTTTGCTATTAAGAAATACAGCAAGCCCTAATGCAAAAATGATCTGCAAGGGGATATGTATGATGAGAAACCAAATGGTGTTTCTAAGTGATTTCCAAAACAACCGGTCATTGAACATCCGTTCATAGTTGTCCGTTCCTGAATATTCCATTGGAGAAATAATATTCCATTTATGAAAAGTCAGAAAAAAAGAAAACAAAACCGGGAATGCAACAAATACAAGAAAAAAAAGTACATAGGGAGATACCAGGAGGTAGGGTATCCAATTCCGTCTTTTTTTAAGAGTTAACTGCTTCATGTAGTATTAAAAATTCCCAAGTAAAATATTAACAGCATCAGCCGCATCTTTTATGGCTTTTGCTGCAGTCTTTTTATTATGGATGACACAGGATTCATATTCCTGTGAAATAATGTCCAAAACTTCTATCATAACATCGCTATTGTCGGTTCCATATACATAGTTGGATTGTATTACAAAAGGGAGAATTTTAGGATTTTGCTGAAGAAAATTTTCAAATATTTTGCTGCTTTGAATATTGACCCTTCGTGGTATTTGTCCCGACAGTTCCATAAACTTTAAATCGCCGGCTTCGTTGATCAATGTTTTAATATATTCCCATGCTGTAACAGGATCTTTGCAGGTATTGAAGATTACAATGTTCTTGGGGTCAGCATAAGTGTACACATCCCCTTGATGATTGTCAGGAACAGGCAGGTGTGAAATGTCATATTGAAAGTCATCATCTTTATATCTCTCCAGGTAACTTACATCCCAGGCGCCGGTCCATTTTGTGGCTGTGTGTCCTGCAAGAAATTTATCAGATCCAACGGTATTGGATTCTTTTGCAAAATAACCTTCCCGGTATAAGGACTGCAGAAAAGTAAATACACCAACAGCATATTCATTGTTAAATGCTGCTTTATTGTCTTTGACCAATGGGGCGCCATGTGATGCACCCAGGTAAAGCGGATAAAAATTATTTAAACGCTGGTGCCATATATTTTTTACTTCTGTATCTCCAATCCACTGGTCTACATAACCATCTCCATCTGTGTCTTTAGAAAATTTCTTTCCTGCTTCCAGGTATGAACTGTAAGTTGTAGGCACGCTTTCCATGCCAATCTCTTTTATTTTAGCTTTATTATAAATGGTCATAAAAGGATTTATTTTCCAAGGGATCTGGTAAATATGACCATCAGCAGAGGTGATTTCTTTTACGACGGCAATACCACAGCGTTCCGTTATAAAATCAGTAAATCCAGGTATGGTATCCAAAGGAATAAGAACACCGGATTTAGCATACAACTCAACCAATCCCTGCCACATGTTGGCGTATATGTCCGGAGTGGTGCGGCCCACAACAGCTGCCATGATCACTTCTTCGCTGGATTGTCCTTCCGGGATGGGTTGGGACATGATCTTCTTGTCGTGGTTGCTGTTCCATGAGTCGGCAAAATATTTTGAAAAGATAATTTCCTGGCTTGCATTTGAAGACCAAAAGGTAATTACATCTTCATTTTGTTTTGAGTCGGAACATGAAAGCAGCAATACTAAAAATGATATGCAATAAAACTTTAATCTCAAATTGATAAAATTTTTTTACTCAGTATAAAAATTATAGATTCATTAATATTCAAGATACTAATTGTAATCTCTATAAGGTGTATGCAAGACAGCTTATAATAAAAAGTAAATCTAAGCTATCTGCAATTCATTAAGGACTTTTGTCAATTAACGATCAATATCCAATCGGAGTATTATTAATTTTCTGCTAGTAAGACCCCTGGCAGATAGAAAGGGTTTAAGGAAGTCGTTGAGCAATGTTCAAATATTTTTACATTTAGCTACAAGAGTTTGTAAGTTTGTCCACCCATAACCACCATGAAATTCTCCGCTCTTTGTAAATAATTTTTCTGAACCCATTTCTTCATAAAACGTATTTGATGGATTATTTGCGTCGTCAAATAACATCAGAGAAGTTATTCTACGTTGTATAAATTCACTATCAACTTTACAAATTAATTGTATTTCTAAGCCTAAATTTTGATATTTACGAAGAAGATATATTTTATTCAGTTCTCCTGAAAATTCTGAATGGTCGGCATGATTGTTAGGTTGTCCTTTTGCAAACCTGATTAAACCTTCGTTTTTTTTTCAATTACAAAACAAAACCAACTATCGATTTTATTTTGAAAAATATTTTGCCATTGCCATTTACGTGTCGCAATTGTCGGTGCGTCAAAACTTCCATGTGTTTCAT
>JALZND010000407.1 GCA_030857845.1 Bacteroidota bacterium
CGTAAATCATATTGTGGAAAACAAAAATGAACTTCTGGTTAAAAGTGAGGAGATCCTCATTAAAATTATATCTAAAGCCCCTCTAGCCATAAGCATGGTAATAAATTGTGTGAATGCGGCATTTGATCCCGAAGAAAATGGATTTCAGACTGAAGCAAATTCTTTTGCCAGCTGTTGCAAATCTGAAGATTTTGAAGAAGGAACAACAGCATTTATTCAAAAAAGAGAAGCTATTTTTAAAGGAAATTAAAAATTATTATTAAAGCTTCCTACAATTTAATAAGGTGCGCAAGCTTCAATAAAAATTTATATTCCTGAATTTGTGCCAGGAAGAAGCGATAAAATTCAGCATGGTATTTTGATTTATTATCGATTGAATTTATAATTATATGAACATTAAAGTAATCAACAAATCCCATCACCAACTTCCTTCGTATCAGACGGAAGGCTCAGCAGGTTTGGACCTAAGGGCAAACCTTGAAACCCCTCAAATTTTAAAATCGCTTCAAAGAACCTTAATACCCACTGGTTTATTTATGGAGCTGCCTTTAGGTTTTGAGGCCCAGATTAGGCCAAGAAGTGGGCTTGCATTTAAGCATGGGATTACCGTCTTAAATAGCCCCGGTACAATTGACTCTGATTACAGGGGCGAAATAAAAGTGCTACTGGTAAACCTTTCATATGAGGATTTTGAAATAAAGGATGGTGAGAGGGTTGCACAAATGATCATTGCAAAACATGAGCAAGCCGCTTGGCTGGAATCAGTTGAAATTTCTGATACTCAAAGAGGCAGTGGTGGCTATGGGAGCACTGGTACCAAATAATTTTATAAAGCTAAATATTAATATTACTCAATGAACATAATAATTCCAATGGCCGGAATGGGAAAAAGGATGCGGCCCCACACTCTTACAGTCCCTAAACCATTGATACCCATTGCAGGAAAACCAATTGTACAAAGACTGGTAGAAGATATTGTAAAAGTTGCAAATTGCCCAATTTCAGAAATTGGGTTTGTTGTGGGCAGATTCGGTGAGGAAGTTGAGAAAACTCTATTGGAAATAGCTGATTCGGTAGGTGCCAAAGGAAGGATTTTTTATCAGGACGAAGCCCTGGGCACCGCCCATGCCATATACTGCGCAAAAGACCTGCTAACGGAAAATACAATCGTTGCTTTTGCTGATACACTGTTCAAGGCAGACTTTGTTTTGGACATAAAACAAGATGGTATCATATGGGTGCAGCAAGTTTCAGATCCATCTGCATTTGGGGTCGTAAAAATAAATAAACAAAACCATATTACAGATTTTATAGAGAAACCTGCCACTTATGTTTCTGACCTTGCCATTATTGGCATTTACTATTTTAAAGACGGTCCAACACTGAAAAAAGAAATTGAATACCTTTTGGAAAATAAAATTTCAAAAGGGGGTGAATTCCAGCTAACAGATGCATTGGAAAACATGAAAATCAGCAACGTCCGTTTCACCCCTGGGAAGGTTACCGAATGGCTCGATTGTGGAAATAAAAACGCTACAGTGTTTACAAATCAGCGGTACCTGGAATATATCTCTGGAAATGAGGGACTAATAGCTAAAACTGCCCAATTAACGGGTTCTGTTATTATCCCTCCTGTTTATATTGGAGAAAATGTAAAAATACATAATACAGTACTGGGTCCGCACGTTTCAGTGGGAGACAATACAAGCATTGAAGATTCGAGGATAAAAAATAGTATAATCCAAAAAAGTACAAAAATAAAGAATGCGATAATGGAAAATTCCATGGTTGGAAATTTTGTTTCTTTTGAAGGCAGTGTTTCTGATGTGAGTATTGGCGATTACAATTCTATAAAAGAATAAACTAAACCATCTCAATGGTAAAAAAAAAATCAAATAGCTTTTTAATTATTCTCGGTTTTTGTGCCTTATTGATGCTGGCTGCTGGCACTTCTGTTTTTGCACAAAAAGAAAAAGGAAAGAAATCCAAAACCAGCGGCATTAGGGAACTTTCAGAAAGTGACCGGATGCGCTCTGAAGAATATTTTTCTGAGGGCGAAAAATATTTTATTTTGGAAGATTTCCCAAAGGCTTTGGCTTTATTTCAAAAATCGCTCGAAGTAGACCCGGAAAATGCCACAATATATTTTAAAATTGCCGAAGTACTCACGAAAAACAATGACTTGTCAAGGGCTTTGCCTTTTATCATTCGTGCTGTTGAGCTTTATCCAGAAAACAAATATTTCCATCTTTTAAAGGCAGAAATATATACCAAACAAGCCGACTTTAAGGAAGCAGCCAATGTGTTCCAGCAAATGATTGAAACCCTCCCAAATACTGAAGAGTATTATTTTGACCTCGCTGTGCTTTACCTTTATATGGAGCGGTACGATGAAGCCCTTAAAACATATGATAAAGTACAGGAGTATTTTGGGGTAAATGAAGAGATTACATTTCAAAAACAAAAAATTTACCTGAAAAAAAACAATCTGGATGCCGCTGTAAACGAAGGTAAATTGTTGATTGAAAATTTCCCCGGCGAACCGAATTATGTGTTGGCTCTATCAGAAATATTGTTATCAAACAATAGGCATGCCGAGGCAGAAAGCTACTTAAAAGAATTATTGGAGCTTGATCCGGGCAACCCTACTGCACAACTGATGCTTCTTGACGTATATCGGGCATCAGGAAAGCAAAACCTGGCAAATGAAATCCTCATTCCATTGTTTGATAACCCTGAAGTAGAAATTTCAGCAAAAATGCCTGTGCTGTTAGACCTTATTAAAGGGATTTCCGATGAAAAAAATAAAGAACTTGCACTTGACCTGGCCGAAAGGCTGGAAATTGCCCACCCTAACGATGCCAATACTTTGGCTATCTATGGAGATATCAATTATGCATTAGGTGACAAAACCAAAGCCCGTGACAAATACCTTGAAGCTGTAAAAATAGATGAATCCAACTTTAATATCTGGCAAAACATTCTCGACATTGAGCTTCAGCTGGGAAATTATGATCAAGTCATCGCACTTTCAGACGATGCCATTGAATTGTTCCCTAATCAACCTACCTTATATTTTTTCCATGGATCTGCCCAACTAATCCAGAAAAATTATGAAGAGGCAGTGTTTGCCATGGAGCAAGGGAAAAAACTTTCTTCATCAAACCAGGAATTATTGAACGTATTCCTTAGCCAGCTTGGTGATGCATATAATGGCTTAAAAGAATATGATAAATCTGAAGCATCGTATGAAGAAGCTTTAAAATTAAATCCAGATAATTACCATGTATTAAATAATTATAGCTACTTCCTTTCACTCAGAAAGGAAAAGCTTGACCTTGCCAGGAAAATGTCGTCCAGGCTGGTGCGGAACAACCCCGACAACGCCACCTACCTTGACACGCATGCTTGGGTGCTTTACATGCTGAAAGATTATAAAGAAGCTAAAAAATACCTGGAGAAAGCTGTTTTAAATGATGCAAGTGGAACAATTATAGAGCATTATGGTGATGTATTATATAAATTAGGAGATATTGACAACGCGGTAGTGCAATGGAAAAAAGCTAAAGGATTAAATGATTCTTCTGACGTTATAGACAAAAAAATTGCTGATAGAAAATTATATGAATAAAAGAATCA
>JALZND010000088.1:0-1711 GCA_030857845.1 Bacteroidota bacterium
ACTATTAATGAATATGTTCCGGCATTTGCTGCTGTAACATTGGCAAGGCTTGGGTTTTGATCAGAAAATGTAAAACCATTTGGGCCTGTCCATGCATAAGTAGCCCCTGCAACTGCTTCAGTTGTTAGGGTAAGCGTTTGACCTACACAGATAGGGCCATTATTGGAAGCTACTGGTGTAGATGGAATAGGATGAATAATAACGTTGGTAGTACCGGCCAAACTTGGGCAATTATTTAATGTTACCACCAAGGAATAGGATCCTGCATTTGCAACTGTAACATTATTAATGCTCGGGTTTTGGTCAGAAGATGTAAAACCATTAGGACCTGCCCATGCATAAGTAGCGCCTGCTACCGCTTCAGTTGTTAGATTAAGAATTTCACCAACACATAAAGGACCGTTATTAAAAGCTGTTGGAGTAGGAGTTGCGTTGATAATTACATCGGTGGTGCCTGCAAGACTTGGGCAATTATCTACTGTTATAGTTAAAGAATAAGTTCCTGCATTGGCTGCTGTTGTATTGCTGATAGAAGGATTTTGCGCCGCGGAAGTAAAGCTGTTAGGACCTGTCCACAAATAAGTAGCCCCTGCTACTGCGTCGGTTGTAAGGTTTAATGTTTCCCCTACACAAATAGGCCCATTGTTTTGTGCTATAGGAGTAGCGGGAATAGGATAAATAATTACCTCGGTAGTTCCTGCGGGGCTAGGGCAATTATTTACTGTAATTATTAATGAATATGTTCCGGCATTTGCTGCTGTAACATTGGCAAGGCTTGGGTTTTGATCAGAAGAAGTAAAACCATTAGGACTTGTCCATGCATATATAGCACCTGCTACAGCTTCAGTAGTTAGATTTAAGGTTCCTCCTACACATAAAGGCCCATTATTGAAAACCTCTGGAGCAATTGGATTAGGAAAGACTACCACCTCTGTAACACCAGCTGGACTTGGACAATCATCCACAGTCACTACCAATGAGTATGTTCCTCCATTGACAACTGCTACATTATTTATTACAGGATTTTGTTCTGTTGAGGCAAAACCATTAGGTCCAGTCCATGAATAAGTAGCGCCCGAAACCGTTTCTGTGGTTAAATTTAAAGTTGCTCCTACACATAAAGGTCCATTATTAAAAGCTTCGGGTTGGTCGGGAGTTGGATTTACAACTATGGTCGAAATAGAAGAATATTCTGTCGGGCAACCTGCAGCCTGAACTACAGCCCTATAAAATTGAGTAGTATTTAAATTATTAAATGTATAAGAAGTATTGCCAGCATTTTGTATATCAGTTATCACTGTGGCAAAATTATCAGTAGAAGATTCCCATCTTACAATATTGCCATAATGGTCTGATAGAAAAATTGTTCCGGTATTAGTTCCGGAGCAAACTTCAGAGGCGGATGGTGACAATAAACCACCCATTGTAGCAGGAGGAACAACAATATTGGTCAACGTCCTTGAACAGCCTCTTGTATCTGTGACAGATACCGAATAAGTTCCCACAGCCAATCCCGTAGGATTCTGAACATTTCCAATTGTTGTAGGACCGATCCAAGCATAATTATATCCTCCAGTATTGCCTCCTGATACAGTAAGATTTATAGAACCCGTATTCTCCACGCATGCTGGTTCTGTTGTTGCAGATACTGTCAGCAGACTAGGCTGTTCTATCACAATGCCATTAACTCCTTCACTTACAGTTAAAGCCG
>JALZND010000088.1:1721-11119 GCA_030857845.1 Bacteroidota bacterium
CCGGATAAGCATCATCGGGATCACCACAACCTTCTACATATACTAATACATAATAAGGTCCAGGACGAACATTAGTGAATCTAACACTTCTCCAGTCATCACTTATGGTTCTGTTGATAATTATAGGTGTATTGGTAGCAATGTTATAAAGGACATAGTTAGTGATTACTGCGTCCCCGTCTGTTATTGCAAGATCAATAATTCCGTTTCTCTCCCCAAAACACCTGACCGGGGTTTTAGATAAAACATATTTTTCAGGGCATTGAGCCAAGGCATTTGTGATGGACAAAAAGCCAACCAAATATAGAATTGTTACCAGTATAACTTTTTTCATAGAAGCCTTAGTTATTTCTCTTAATTATCAATCCAACCATTCCACCCAATGCTGTTTCATCTTCACATCCATCTCTTTTTACATAAATTATGTAAGGAGATGCAGGTATGTTTTCAAACAAAAGCACCTTTTCATTTACTTTCAAATGATTTAGTACCTGTTCTTTTATAAATTTATTTTGTTTAAGATTATATAATCTAAATGTATAGGTGCCTGGATCGCCTTTTAACGATATATAAATATCTCCAACTTCACTTTTTTCAACCTGGTCAACCCAAGAATCAAATTTCAATTCACATTGGCCATAAATCTTAAAAACTGTCGAAAAGAACAGTAAAAGCACCAAAAGTTGAATTCTTAAAATTATTTTCATCCTAAATGATTTATAATAGATACAGAGCGTGTTTTTTCTTTTAATTATTTAGAAAAGTACCAGTAACCTTTACAATTAAATATTCACATTTTTCAAAAACATTACCCTTGAAATAAGAATTACAATAATTGACAACAATCCAGGAAGTGGGATTTGGAAATAGTGTAGAGCAAAACGGTATTGATAAAAATCATCCTGGTTATATTTTAATAATCAGCTATTTTATGATTATTTAACTAGTTTAAAAAAGATTAAAAAAATAGATAAATAAAATTATTTGTGAAGTTACCAGTCAAAATCAGGTTAATCTATAACAATATTTAAGGGGAATTATACACTTATAAGTTACCTTGCGAAGTGAAAAATAAATTAGGATTTAGAATAATTTTAAGGCTCAACGATTAAAGCGGGTTAAAACGACTGAAAATGTATTTTTAGGGCACAAAATAAACAAGGTATACTATATCGCCTTTCTTATTTAGATTATAAATGAATAAACTTATTGGTTATTATCCCTGTTTTAAATAAAAATAGAATGTGTAACTTTGCCGAAAAACAAAGAGTACTTAAATTCGGCTTTAAATCTAAACCAAGAAAATAATGGCTTTTGATATTGACATGATCAGGGCGGTATATGCCCGAATGGGAGATAGAATTGATACTGCCCGTAGGATATTAGGAAGACCTTTAACCTTATCAGAGAAAATTTTGTATTCACACCTTTTTCAAGGTGATGTTTCTGAAGCTTATGAAAGGGGAAAATCTTATGTAGAATTTGCACCAGACCGTGTAGCAATGCAGGACGCAACAGCACAAATGGCTTTGTTGCAGTTTATGCAAGCTGGCAAGCCAACGGTAGAAGTCCCTTCCACAGTACATTGTGACCACCTGATCCAGGCTGAAATTGGTGCAGTAGTCGATCTGAAGAAAGCTGTAGACACAAATAAAGAAGTTTATGATTTTTTAGCTTCTGTTTCAAATAAATACGGCATAGGCTTCTGGAAACCTGGTGCGGGCATTATTCATCAGGTAGTTTTAGAAAACTATGCCTTTCCTGGCGGGATGATGATCGGCACAGATTCACATACTCCAAATGCAGGTGGATTGGGCATGATAGCAATAGGTGTTGGCGGAGCAGATGCTGTGGATGTTATGGCAGGAATGGCTTGGGAATTGAAATTCCCTAAATTAATAGGCGTAAAATTAACTGGAAAAATAAGTGGATGGACAGCAGCTAAGGATGTAATCCTCAAAGTTGCAGGCATACTCACGGTAAAAGGTGGCACAGGTGCCATTGTTGAATATTTTGGTGATGGGGCAGACCAACTTTCCTGTACTGGAAAATCCACTATTTGTAATATGGGTGCAGAAATAGGCGCCACCACTTCTGTGTTTGCTTATGGTGATAAAATGAGGGAATATCTTGAAGCTACCGAAAGAACAGACATTGCTCAGGAAGCCGAAAAGATACGGGAGCACCTTAGGGCTGATGAAGAAGTTATAAACAATCCAGAGAAATATTATGATCAGCTAATTGAAATTAACCTTTCAGAATTGGAGCCACATATCAATGGACCGTTTACTCCGGATGCTGCATGGCCAATATCAAAATTTGCACAGGAAGTAATAGCACAAGGCTGGCCAAAAACCCTAGAAGTAGGTTTGATAGGATCATGCACCAACTCATCATACGAAGATATTACAAGGGCTGCCTCAATTGCCGAACAGGCTTTAACAAAAAATTTAAAAGCAAGGTCAGAATTTACCATTACCCCTGGTTCCGAACTTGTAAGGTATACCACGGATAGGGATGGGCTGTTGAAAACTTTTGACAAAATGGGGGGCGTTGTGCTTGCCAATGCTTGTGGCCCTTGTATAGGTCAATGGGCACGTCACTCAAAAGATCCCAACAGGAAAAATAGTATCATCACTTCATTCAACAGGAACTTTGCCAAAAGAAATGATGGCAACCCAAATACGCATGCTTTTGTGGCTTCGCCAGAAATAGTAACTGCCATGGCACTGGCGGGAGACCTTACTTTCAACCCCCTTACAGATACATTGACCAATGAAGCCGGTCAACAGGTAAAGCTTGACGAACCAAAAGGCATAGAACTTCCTGTTAATGGATTTGCAGTGGAAGATGCAGGATATTTGCCACCTGCCGAAAATGGCAACCTCGTAAATGTGATTGTGGACCCAGGCTCAGACAGGCTGCAACTGCTTGAGCCCTTCAAACCTTGGGAAGGTTCAGACCTCAAAGGTTTGCGTTTGCTGATCAAAGCTAAAGGAAAATGTACAACTGACCATATTTCTATGGCAGGCCCATGGCTAAAATACAGGGGCCATTTGGACAATATTTCAAATAATATGTTGATAGGAGCTATTAATGCTTATAATAACAGCACAAATAGTGTAATAAACTTATTGACAGATGAATATCTGGAAGTTCCTGCTACAGCAAGGGCATATAAAGCTGCGGGCATTGGATCTATAGTTGTAGGGGATGAAAATTACGGAGAAGGCTCATCAAGAGAACACGCCGCAATGGAACCGCGGCACCTGGGGGTAAGAGTGATATTAGTTAAATCTTTTGCAAGGATCCACGAAACCAATCTGAAAAAGCAAGGCATGTTAGCCATTACTTTTGCTGATCCCAAAAATTATGACAAAGTAAGGGAAGATGATTTGATTGATATTGTTGGCCTTACTTCATTTCAACCGGATGCTCAGCTTACTGTGGTTTTGAACCATAACGATGGAAGTAATGAAAGTTTTAAAGTGAACCATACTTACAATGAAGGCCAAATTAACTGGTTCAAAGCTGGGTCTGCTTTGAATTTGATCAAAGAGCAGAACAAGAATGCAATAGCTTGATAATAATCCTAGAAAGTATTAAATACTTTTTAATAAAAGGCTGCCAAACATGGCAGCCTTTTATATTATATTTCCTTTATTAGCCATAGTGCCACTGTAGCCCAAGCACAAATCCTTCAAATTATCTCATGAAAGTGTTGGTTTAAAGCCATGTTTGTTACATTCCTCTCAATATTTATTATACGAATTGAACCCAATCCCATTATTTTGCTCCTTTTCTTTCAGTTAAAATCTTAAAACTTCCACTTTTATATCTTAAAGTTTGTGGCCATGATCTAGGATTTGTCTCAGGATATCAAGCACTGAGCTTTATAAACGTAATTATCTTAATTATATCAACCATCTGGAATTTAATATAAAAAAGTATTTAAAGATGAATTGAAATTAACAGATGAATCTAATTACATGCATCATGTTCTTAACTCGGAAAAATATGGTTTTCCCCTAAATCAAAACGGTTTTTATTCTACTAATGATTTTGAAAATGAAATTCATACCGTTGACCGAGATGTCAGTGCAGAAGCGTATTTGTGGATTGTGACAAAAGACGGGGAGATATTAAGATCTACTTCAATATTACCCAATGAACGAGATGAAAAGTCATATCTCATTATAAATAAGGTTATTGAAGGCTCCACTTCTGATAAATTTAAATATATTGTTGAAGGAAACTTTAGCGTGAATTTATTTATAGGCCAATACGGAACTGAATCTGAAATGGTGGAAGGCACTTTCCGATTGCCAATAGTTGAGGTAAAAAATTCTGAATTGTTGGAACTATGTAATTAAATTGATGAATCGGATCTTTTAAGGTTTTTGCTCGTGGGTATACACAATAAGCCCCAAAAGCTCATTAAAAAATTAAAACAGCAAAAATTATGTATTGTAAATCAGGAAATTATATCTGGCTGTATAGAATTTATATCCCAAAGAGAAAGGAAAATATATCGGAGGTCTCAGCCTGAAGCTCCATCTCCTCCCCGGACGGTGGTTTTCCAAAACCGCCAAAAGAAGTTTGAGAACAAAAAACTTCGTGCGGATTGGAAATCCGCGGTCCGAGTCTAAAACGGAAGCCCCACCACGCTTACCATGTTTGATGCCCCCCGCTCAGAAGCATTCTATTTTGCTATAAGATTATGATAGCTCAACATCAAATGATCTCATGAAAGTGTTTCTGGTTTAAAGCCATGTTTGCTGCATTCCACTCTACATCCACCTGGTAAGGGTTTTGTCTCACAGGACAATTTTTTACCCTGCAGTAGTTACAACATTTCTCAGGAATACAGGGGTCTGCATGGATAAATATCTCAACATTGCTTGAAATATTGTTTTCCAAAGTTTCTTCCATGTCTTTGAGTTCTGCATGTACCTCCTGAAGGTTAAAATAATATGGTAAAGTGAGGTGGCAGTCTATATGGAGGTCTGGGCCATATTTTTGGATCCTCATATTATGAACATCAATCCAATTGTTTTTCCTCGAATTGTTTAACACATCTACTACCCTGCCCAAAGCTTCAGGATTGGATTCATCCATCAATCCTGCAATTGAAATCCGCATTAATACATACCCATTATAAAGTATATAAAAAGCAAAAAGAATTGAAATAATACTATCCAGTAAATAATACCCTGTAAAATATATTATGGCAATTCCAAGCAGGATGATAATACTGCTCGCTGCATCTGTCGAAAGATGCTTCCCGTCCGCAATTAAGGTAAAAGAATCCATCTCTCTGCCCTTTTGCCGCAGTATATAACCCACAGCCCCATTAAGGACTGCTGAAACACCAACTATTAAAATTCCCATAGGAAGGTTTTCAAGTTGCGCAGGATCAATTAAATTAAGGACGGACTGATATATAATAAATATTCCTGCAAAAAATATCAGCGCTCCTTCAAAACCAGCAGAAAAAAATTCGATTTTACCATGCCCGTAAGGGTGGTTTACATCTTTTGGCAATGAAGATAAATAGATACTGTAAAAAGCAAACCCCGAAGCAAATACATTGATAATAGATTCTAGTGCGTCGGTAAGTATGGCATTTGAGGAAGTAAGGTAGTAAGCATAAAATTTCACCACAACAAGCAGCAAGCTCAATGTAAAAGAGATACCTATCAGCTTTTTTGCTAAATGTTTGTTTTTTGGCTTATTTTCACGATGGTTTAGTTCAGTATTATTCAAATCTGGTGGTTTATCTTGTCAAAAAATTCATGTCAATATTCTTGCTTCATGAACACAACAATATGATCATAAACATCTAAAATTCAGAAAAATTTCAAAATTCTAAAATTCCTTTCTTCTTATTTGGACTAAATATAAATAATAAGTATTATTGCATTGTCAATAAAACATTTCATATGTGCGGAACTTGTAAGCTTATTGAAGTCTATAAAACAACATCTGGTTGTGTATACCAATGCAACAACAAAAATTGTTTGTGGATCAATTATGCTGGTGAATCAATTCCCTATAAAATCGATCAATTTTTTCACTTGAAGTCTATCGTTGACAGTATTGACATCGACAAAATGATCAACTGCACAGAAAAAGCATCTGATTTAGCAATCATAGCACCTCTTACTTCCAGCAAAATATATATCCTAAACCTTTGTGAACTTTTAAGCTTTAAGGAACTGCTTTCAGGAACTAAAGTAATGTTGGAATTGAACAGTATTGTTTATGAAAGGCTTTATAGCATAGCCATTTAAGCTTTATTTTAAATAGAATCATTCCATATTAAGGCCTTCCCTTAAATATTTGAAACAAATTTTCTAACTTGGTGTATAATCTATGATTGTTCATTGAATAATGATACAACTCAGATTTTTTTACCTCCCGTAGGCATTACAAATTAAACCAGGACAATACGGGTTTTTTTCCGGTTTCTAAACTTTGATAAAAATGAAAGATCTTGTAAGATTAAGGACTTCACTTTCTGAGGAAATTGAAGCTGTATTGAACGAACAAATAAAACTTGAAGCTAAATCATCTTCAATATATCTAGCTATGGCTGGCTGGTGCGAACGCAACGGCTTTGACCATAGTGCCGATTTCTTTTTCAAACAATCGGATGAAGAAAGGATGCACATGCTAAAAATTTTCAAGTATATATGTGATATGGGTGGAAAAGCAATATCTCCGGATGTGGCGGGCATTGAACAAGAATTTACCAGCTTCAGGGGAATTTTTGAAGATGCCCTTGTGCAGGAAATCCGCGTTACACAATCTATAAACAATATAGTGGATAAATGCCATAAATTTAAAGACTATACCACCGTAGGTTTTATGGAGTGGTTCCTGAAAGAGCAAAGGGAAGAAGAATTTATTGCCCGTCGTGCTTTGGAGCTTTTTGATGTAATTGGTGAAGAAGGAGTAGGAAGGTATATGATTGACAAAAAAATACCTGAACTTACATATTCCGCAGATTAAATTTTAATTAA
Organism: Bacteroidota bacterium; assembly: GCA_030857845.1. Lineage (GTDB taxonomy): Bacteria > Bacteroidota > Bacteroidia > Cytophagales > Cyclobacteriaceae > JALZND01. Next base: position 8,747 of record JALZND010000088.1, read on the forward strand.
GGAAATCACCAAATAGTTTAACAAAATAAAAAGGAGAAATTTTAGCTTTAATAAGCTATATTTCTCCTTTCTTTTTTTTGCAACATTATAAATTATTGCATTCATAAAGCAACCTGGCAGCAAAAAATATTGATTTAAACCGTAGTGTGAAACTAAAATTTGCTTTTTATAGAAATTGAACCCTTCAACTCCAAGCTTTTCTACCTTAAGTTTTTTTCTCTCAATCCTGTAGGGATTGAATGTGAATAATACCGTATGAAATGCGGTGTAAAAGTAGGCAAAAGCCCAACCATGAATTGGTTGAACTAAAAACAAGAATTTTGCTTAGAATGAGTTTTGTTCAACCCTTTCGAGGGTTGACTAAATTTTTATATTTCGCCCTGGATTTGATCCAGGGCTATTCAAGTTAAAGCCTTTTCAGGCTTTCTGCATTTACATTTGTTCTTTAAATTAATTTATTTCTATAAGGTAAATTTTTTCAATCTTAATGACCTAAGAACTTAATCAGCAATAGATTTTTACATCAATTTGATTTTTAATGAATATAATTTCACACAACAGGCTAATTTATGCTTATTTATTTCCTGGATCATATTTTTGGATTAAGTAATCCATTTCTTTTTCTACAGTACCCAGCGCTATCCTGGTTTCCGTTATCAATAATATAGTTGCATAAAACATCAACCCTATACCCGTTAATCCTAATGTAACAGGGATCCATCCTTGTTTAAATCCAAAAACTTCCAATAAGCCGATACTTACACTGGTGCAGACAAAAATGGACAAGGCAAGATATAGAACGCTCATTGCTTTTTGTAATTTTTTTGATCGATGAGCATGACCATTTAGAAGCCAAAACAGCAATGATTTTTTGGTTTCATTTTCTTTTAATGAGTCTTTATCAATAAGCAGTTCTAAGCCCTCAGATAATTTTCTTGCCCTGTCCATACTTCTGGCAAGCCTTTGGGAGGTAGTAAGGATGAGCTGCCCCGTAGCCAATATTAATATTGCTGGAGTAATCATAGCAGACAATGCCGTCAATGTCGATGAAAAATCAGATAACATCTTTTAATGATTTTATGATGGATACTTTCATAAAGATATTCTTTGATTTTAATAATTGGATGCAATACTTTAAAAATAAGTTAACCCGTTGTGTGAAATTAAATTTTGCTTTTTATAGAAATTGAAACCTTCAACCCCAAGACTTTTTACCTTGAGTTTTTTTCTCTCAATCCTGTAGGGATTGGATGTGAATAACACCGCATAAAATGCAATTTGTTAAAACTTCATGTATAAAATGCTGTGCTTCTTTTCCAAATAAGAGAATTTGCTCTTCATCTTTAAAACACCACAATTTTATAATTTTTTGCACCTTTATTTCCAGGCCTTCGTTATTAAATGAGTTTTTTATCATTATCAAAGGAATTTGGAATATCTGCCCCGATGATTGAACCATTTTCTTTGATGCACCACAATCCCCTTCAACAAATTAAAGAAGAATGGTGAAAGTTATAAAAAGTAAAAAATTATGGGGCTTGATATGACTGCTGGTGTTATAAGAACTGCTGTGTTAATACATATTAGGAAAAAAAACATAAATTAACTATTTTAAAGATTGAGTAATTTTTTTTATTTTGCAAATTTTTAATAGCATTTTTTGCGCATAGTGAACCATGAATTCTTTAAAAACCGACCATAATTTACCTGACTGAAAATCAATTGGAAAAACTATTTACCATGTTTAAAAGGTTCCATACACATGTTGATGGCACAGGAATAGGCCTGTATATTGTAAAAAGAATCATTGAAAATAAAGATGGTAAAATTGAGGTGAAAAGCGAAAGAGATAAAGGGACCATTTTTACAATTTACTTTGTGGATGTAGAAAAAAACCTAAAGTAAACCTTGTTACAGCTTAGGGCATCAAGTATATACAACTAATAATTCCCTGATGGCCAGGCCTGTAACTATAGCCATAGCAAAGCTCAATAAAGTGCCGATAAGTATATATTCTACTTCCTTTCGGTCATTTTTTTCTTTAAGGCCATTTACCCTGAATATTGATTTTGCAGCAATCAAAAAGCCGATTGCTTCATATTGATTAAAAATCACAAAAGTGAGTATCAATACCCTTTCAATCCTTCCGATCCATTTACCTGCAAAACTCAATCCTGCCATTTCGCTTTTATCTACATCGTCTATTTCTTTTCTCCAATGCAGGGTAGCTTTTGCAATAAAATATCCCGTAGGCCAAATTATAATACAATAAGCCATAACAATGGTCCAAATCTTAAAATCACTAAAAAGTAAAACCAATATTTCAGGCACCTCATTCAATGCTTCGATATAATACAACCAAACTAATATGAT
>JALZND010000408.1 GCA_030857845.1 Bacteroidota bacterium
CGGTAGAAAGTCAATTTCTGGAAACGGACAAACCTTTGTTGCACGGGGAAGCAATTGCTATTGGAATGATTTGTGAAAGTTACCTTTCCCTCCTAATGGCAGGTCTTTCACAAGAAGCATTTAATGAAATCGAAAATTTTATACTTGACCTATATGGAAAAGTTGATATAGATGACCAACTTGTTTCAAAGATCGCTGATGCTACCCTTCAGGACAAAAAAAATGAAAATTCTGAAATAAAATGTACATTGATATCTGCTATTGGCAAATCGGTATTTGACCAAACAATTTCACTTACCCAAGTGGAGGATTCCCTGAGATACTATAAAAAAAGGGCCAATTAACCAGCCCTTTTAAATTCTTTTCAATTTATTAACCTTTCTCAGGATCTGAAAATTTTTGTTTTAGCTTTTCAATTTCAGCTAAAGCAGTATCCCTGAATTCTTTTATTTTTTCTGGGCTGATCCCCCAAGCTTCTTCTATATCTTGCAAAAAATCTTCTGCTGTACTGGAGAGACGGGCACGTGTTTCTGCACCTTTTTCTGGTGCAAGTAATAAACCAGCTGCCGCTCCTGCAGCTATTCCAACTAATAATGCTGTGATGGTGCTTCCTGTATTTTCCATTAATGTAATAGTTAAGTAAAAAATAAAATATTCTAAGTTAAAAATATGTTTATCCAAAGATAAAGAGTTTTATCAACTAAAAAAAGCAACGGGCTTTATATGAAATGGTTGTAATAATTAAAGAATTACTTTGAAATAAAAACCTTTTCAAAACTTAATAACAAAGGTTGGCAATAAAAGTCTATCAAAAAAGCTACATATACATAAAACCCTTAAAGATATTTTTTATGCATTCTTTTATGTTTTTTGAATGAATTCTTAATTCAATACCTTAATTTTACCGCAATTATATTTTTGAGTTTATCGTTTAATACCTTGGAAAAATCTGATCATATTGACCTTTCGTATACCCCTGGACTAAAAACAGTGGACATAAAATTGCCCTCTTCAAAAAGTGAAAGTAATCGGGCCTTAATTATCAACGCTTTGTCTGGGAATAAATCATTTCTTTCTAATTTATCGGAAGCCCGCGATACCAGGACCATGATAAAGTTATTGGCCTCTCCTAGTCAAGAGCTTGATGTTTTGGATGCGGGTACAACTATGCGATTTCTTGTTGCTTATTGTGCGGTAAAAAATTTAGATAAAGTACTTACAGGTACTAAAAGGATGTGCGAGCGGCCCATTAGCATTTTAGTGGAAGCATTAAAATCACTTGGTGCAGAAATTGATTATCTTGGTGAAGCAGGATTTCCTCCTGTACACGTAAAAGGGTTACCGAACCAGGCAACAAAACATATTAAAATACGCGGCGATGTTAGCAGCCAGTACATTTCTGCTTTATTAATGATAGCACCTGGCCTTCCACAAGGTTTAACTTTAGAGCTTACCGGCAAAATTTATAGCAGGCCGTATATTGAAATGACCTTGCAGCTTATGCGCCAATTTGGAGTTGATTATGTGTGGGAGGATGCTTTCATTCATATAATCCCCCAGGAATATAAAGGTATTTCATATGAAATAGAATCTGACTGGTCAGGCGCCAGTTATTGGTACAGTATGGTAGCACTTGCTCAAGATGCCAATATTACACTTTTAGGTTTGCGTGAAAATTCTCTTCAGGGGGATATTCGTATTGCATTTATCATGGAAAAATTAGGCGTACATTCTAATTTTTATGGCAATAGGGTTGAGCTTACAAAAAAAGGGCATCAATCTGAAATTGAAATCAACTTTACCGATTGTCCTGATCTGGCCCAAACTGTGGCCGTTGTGTGTGCATCAAAAGGTATAAAATGCACTATGACTGGATTAGAGAGCCTTCGGATAAAGGAAACAGATAGGATACAAGCACTGCAAAACGAACTATTAAAATTTGGCGCCTACCTTCAGGAAGAAAATGCTGTATGGAAATTAATACCTGCTTCCAATCCTGTCAGTTCATTTTCCAGCTTGTCCATTAATACATATGATGATCATAGAATGGCTATGGCATTTGCTCCATTGGCAACACAAACAAACATCAGGATTGAGCATCCGGAAGTGGTAAACAAATCTTATCCCAGTTTTTGGAACCATTTAGAAAAAGCTGGCTTTTCTTTCAAGTAACAATAGTTTATAAGGGATATCGCTTTAAAGTTTTGTTGTTTATCTTTCCAAAAGTTCTCAGTCATTTGAGGTGCAGAAAGATGGAACACCTATGATTTTACAAGGATATAACTTTTATAAAGTTTGAAGGCACATAATTATATTAAAGCGACTTCCCTGAATAGCTTATAAGAAGTTCAGTTCTTTAAAGTATTTTGCTGAATATTGTAACCTACTGCCATACCATGAGAACATTTCTCCATCAACAACCATGATTTTTGATTTTGGTGAAATTTTTTGGAACTCATTAATATGTTTTTCTTTAAATGGATAAGGCTCAGATGATAACAAGATATATTCAGGAGCCATAAATGCTATCTCTTCCGGCGATATCTGGGGGTATCGCCTGGACTTATTAAGAAGATTTTCAAATCCTGCATATTCCAACATCTGATTAATAAATGTATCCCCGCCAATTGACATATAGGGATTTTTCCATATTAAATAAAGTGCCTTTTTTTTCTTATTGATTTTAATAGCCTCTAAATCTTTTTTAATCCTACCTATTATTTCCGAGGCAGCGGAAGACTTATCTGTGATGCTCCCTATTCCTTCTATCATCGTATATGCTTCATCAAGGTCTTTAATGTCGCTTACCCAAACTGGAAAAGATTGACTTAGCTGCAATACTCCCTCCTTATAATTTTCTTCTTTATTTGCAATAATTAAATCAGGATGTAAAGAATTGATTTTTTCAAAATTAAAATTTTTTGTACCCCCGATTTTAGCAATCTTCTTTACCTTACTTGGTGGATGAATACAAAATTTGGTGATTCCAACAATCTCCTCATTTAGACCCAGGTCAAAAAGAAGCTCAGTTTGGGAAGGAACAAGGGAAATAATCCTATTAGGTATTTTATCTAGATGAACTTCATTCCCTAATTGATCCTTAAAAACTGGCATATGTTAAATGGATAATTTCGTTTGTTTTCAGATGAACCAGGGTGCCGATTCTTACTGGATGTAGCTAAAGTTATGATTGTTTTTTAATTGAAGAACAAACTCGTACATCAATTCGATAACTTTCTGAACATCATCTTTATGGGCTGTTTCAACCGTTGTATGCATATATTTCAATGGTAAAGAAATTAAAGCAGATGGTACTCCTTCATTAGAATAAGCAAAAGAATCTGTATCAGTTCCTGTTGTCCTGGATGCTGCAGCCCTTTGAAAAGGGATTTTTTTTGCAGTAGCAACATCGATTAGCATATCCAGCACATTGTGATGCACAGCCGCACCGTAGGTTAATACCGGACCATTTCCTCCCTTTATATCACCACTTTCTTTTTTATTATAAAGTGGGGAATGGGTATCATGACATACATCTGTTATAATAGCAAGATTAGGCTTTATTCGCTGAGCAATCATTTGAGCACCCCTCAACCCGATTTCTTCCTGAACTGCATTAACAATATAT
>JALZND010000409.1 GCA_030857845.1 Bacteroidota bacterium
CAAACAACCCTAGCAAAGTCGCGGCAGATGCAATAATAATTTCATCTGGATTTACAAATGAAAAATCAAAGGCTTTATTGTCTAACATTACCAGGATCAATGATCCCACGGTAAGCACCAGTCCGGCAATTCCCGCAATCCCAAATCCGGGTATCACAAAAATTTCCAATGCAATCAAGGCGACACCAATAAAGAATATTAGGATCTCCCAATTTTCTGCCAAACCAGTAAGGTAATAAGGGATGAAATAGAGGATCATTGCCACAATGGAGGCAAGGATAGGAAAACCCACACCTGGGGTTTGTAATTCAAAATAAAGGCCACCAATTATTATCAATATTAATACGCTGCTTATTGCTGGGTTAAGGAACAACGAGATTATTTTTTCTGTAATGCTGACATTGTACCGGACCAATTCATAATCCTGAACCCTGCTCCTGGCCATTATTTCATCAATATCCCTTACCTGGGCTTCACAAAATCCATATGTGATTGCCTCAGATGTAGAAAAAGTAATAACTGACCCCGCGGAGGATATTGAATCTATTTCAATTCTTTCATCCACCATTGCTTCAGCAATTCTGGGGTTCCTGCCTTGGGCTTCTGCAGTAGACCGCATTATTGAGCGCATGTAAGACTGGTATTTGTCTGGGGCAGCCTCGCCGCTCCCACCGGTTACAACTGTTGCTGCCCCTATACTTGCACCAGGCGCCATATAGATACTATCGCAGGCTATGGAGATCAAGGCACCGGCAGAGGCCGCATCTTTGTTGATGAAAACATAAACCGGTACAGGGTAATTTAAAATCATAGTCCTGATATTGTCCGCATCATTTAATGCCCCACCATAGGTATCCATCTCTATTACTACATAATCAACTTCTTTGTCAGTAGCTTCACGCAAAGCCAGCTCTACATACCTGTTCATCCTGGGATCAATGTCAGACTTTATTTCCATTAGAAATACTTTCTTCCTTTTATTTGCATCTTGGGCTATAGAATCATAGGGCAGCAAGTAAAAACAAAACAGGGTAAATATGAAGAGGCTTTTAAATAAATTCATAATGTTGATTTCAATTCTTTGATAGGCATAATAATACATTATTTTTGCATAAAATTCACAAAAATAACTTTGCCAAAAAAACTAATTCAAAATTTTGCATTTAAGTTCAAAGGCAGCATATGGAAGATGTTGCTGGATGATAATGAACAACTTTTGGTGCTGGAAATAAGAGACAATCAAAATCGTATTTGTAGCTTTGCCACAATCGACTTAATAAAAAATGAACTTTTATGGAAAGACCATAAATTTTCGGAAACTTGGTGGATTGGAGTTTCAGCGGTCAAGGCACGAAGTATTTTGTTCTACATTTATTTGGATGAGCAAAATCCTGTCCCCGAATCTTATTTTTTATTTTCTATTGATAAAAAATCTGTTATTTGGGAATCTAAGGATTTTAAATTTTTAACTGTAATTGATGAAGGTTTCCTTGGCCACATCCTAAATAAAAATCAATATCAAGAACTTATTGTGGAGGCTGGTAGTGGAGATATGGTTAAATTATCCCCAGATTCTACTTATTTAGGCACTAAATCAGCAGTTTTACCAAAACAAGAAAATAAACTAACATACTATCCGTTTCATTATCCGGAAGAAACAGGGTATTTTGATACAATAAAAAAATACTTGGTTTTAAATCATAACATCCACCCGGTAAAAGCTATAGATTACCTGGAATTAGGAACGGCTATCATAATTTCTTTTTATCTTTACAGATTAGGTTCTCAAAAAGACAATTATACACTTGATAATTTTTTATTGATTTTGAATAAAGAAGGAAAACAGGTGTTTCTTGAAAAGATTGAAGAAAATTTACCTGGCATAGGAATGGGTATATTTTTTGTAGTAAAAAATCAATTGATATTTTCAACTAACAAATCAGAAATCAAAAGTTATCAAATAGATTCTTTATGAATAGAATTTTCAGTCTTATAATAATATGTTTATTGTGCTTTAATGCAGCTTTTGCAGGAGAATATGCGGCTAAGGATTCATTAGGCCTGGAAGTAAAAGACGGCAAAGATTTTATACTGCATAAAGTAGAAACAAAAGAAACTTTTTATTCAATTTCCAAGCGATACAATGTTTCGATTGAAGAAATCGTGAACCATAACCTGGACACGAAGGAAGGTTTGAAGATTGACCAGGTACTTTATATCCCCTATAAAAGGCCTTTAAGGCCTGCCCAAAATGTTGTGGAAAACAACAAACCATCGTTAAAAGGATCGATAATCCATCAGGTAAAACCATCTGAAACACTTTTTTCGATTTCTAAACAATACAATGTTAAACTTGAAGATGTCAGGAACTGGAACAAGCTGTCAGGTTCAGAATTAAATGTTGGTCAGGAATTACAAATTGTTCCTGCAAATCAATCAATATCTGAACAGCAGGCAACTGCAGCAGTAGCTCCAGCTGCCAAAGCAAATTTAGAAATTGCTGCAGAAAAAAAGCCAGTGACAGAAACAAATGATGCAAGGGTAGTACATACGGTAGAACCCACTCAAACACTTTTTTCTATTTCAAGAATGTACAATATTTCTGTTGAGGATTTAAAAAAATGGAACGAGCTTGAGCAAGTGGAGCTAAAAATAGGGCAAAAGTTGATTGTACAGAGAAAATCTGAGCAGGAGATGTTGGCAGAAGTAAAACCTGAAAAAAAACCTGATATAACAGCAAACGATAAAACTGTTATTACCGAAAAATTTGAAGATTATGAGGCTTCTACGCAACGTACCTCAAAGGCTGAAAGTGAAAAAGCAGAAAAAATAAAACCTTCACAAACCCAGACCACTTCTGGCGGATCAAAAATTGTTGAGCTTGGTTTTGCTGAAGTAATTGAAGGGACCGATGACACTAAAAAATTTCGTGCACTTCACAAAACTGCACCAGTGGGCACTATTATCCAGGTAAAAAATGAAATGAACAACCTAAGTGTTTTTGTAAGGGTTTTAGGTACTTTGCCCAATACAGGGACCAATGATAAAACCTTGATTAAAATTACTAAAGCTGCATATGAACGCCTCGGAGCTATCGATCCCCGATTTCCGGTTGAAATTTCTTATGTTCCTTAATTATTAAATACCAGCCTCAATTTATAATTGTCAATACCAGCCAAATCCTATTTGAGGTAAATGTTTATTGGCTTTTGAATCAGAATAATTCTTTAACCTAATGGCGGCCCTGATTAATGAAAAATTAAAGGAATTTTTAGAAGAGAAGGTTGAGAAATATAATTGCCTAGATTTTATAAAAGACGACCCCATATCCATTCCACATAAATATACCCTAAAACAAGATATTGAAATTGCAGGATTTTGGGCCGCAGTGCTCGCCTGGGGGCAGCGTAAAACAATCATAAATAAGTGTAATGAATTGTTTTTGTTGATGGATAACACTCCTTACGATTTTATTATCAACCATCAGGAGCATGATAGGAAAAAGTTTGCCGATTTTAAACATCGTACATTTAATTACACGGATACATTGTATTTTTTAGAATACTTTCAGCAATTCTACAGAAGCCATTCTTCATTAGAAGAGGCATTTATACATGATATTGG
>JALZND010000410.1 GCA_030857845.1 Bacteroidota bacterium
AAGTTAATTTAAATTATTAAAGTTCAAAATATCAAATTGTGCGGAGACTTCTAAATATATAGAAGCCTTATAATTTCAGATGAATTTTTCCGGACAATATAATAATCAAAAATAATATGGTTAACAAGTTCGTTTACAGCCAGGCAAGTGGGGAATATCATGCATTTGTCCCATTATACTAAAATTGAAAATAAATAAAACCTTGCGACGTTGAAGGGTAGCTTTAAATATTTTGCATTTTGCTTCCGTTATTAAAGAAACTTAATTTCAAGACGACATTGACCTTAATGAAAAATTTACCGCTAAAATTGATATTGATTTTGTCGTTAATTACTGGCCTTTGTTCCTGTGAAAAGAAAAAGGAAGATATAGTCTTTGATTCAAAACTTGCAGAAAGTGAAGCTGACATGATCATGGCTTTTGATGATGCGGAATACATAACCTTTGAAGGAATGGAACTTTCTAATAATATCATGGAAGGAAGGGCTTTGCATGATGAAGGTCCATTGGCGGCTTTGTGTGCCAAAGCTTCGTTTAGTGTACAAAACAATACTACTACTATTGATTTTGGGGAAGGATGCCCTGGACCGGATGGTAAATTTAGAAAGGGAAAAATTAATATATCACAAACGGGAAAATATTTTGAACCTGGTACTATTGTTACCACTGTCTTGGATCAATATTCTGTAAATGATGTACTTGTAGATGGTACAATAATATTGACCAATACATCACCGGAAAGAACACAAAGCACAACCTTTAATATCCAGATCAATGAAGGGAAAGCCTTTTGGGACGACCAGACTTCTGCTACAAGGGAAATTGCATATACGCGAATATGGAAACGGTCTGATGACCCTAATAAAATGGAATATGAAGTGTCAGGAACAGCTACTGGGATCGGCAGGAATGGTAAGGCATATACTTCAGAAATTAAAAATTTTTTAAGCTATCAATGGGCTTGCCTTAGCTCACATACTTATTTACCAGTAACCGGAAAGCTATCATTAACATTCGATAATGATGAAATATTTGAAATTCATTATGGAACCGGAGCATGCGACAATAGAATACACGTGTTCCATGATGGTATAATGAAAGATATTGATTTATTTTAGGATTGTTCAATTGATTGGTTTTAAAAGCACTCTTTTTACGAAAATCACACTTGAAATAATTTAAATATTTTTTAACTACAAGAACCTTCATACCGGATGAATATATTGGTTGATGCTATTGGATGGATTGGATCATTAGAAGTTATAGCTGCATACATAATGGTGTCATTTGAATTTAAGAAAATAAACCGTAAGGTTTATCAAGGTTTAAATGCAACAGGCAGTTTATTTTTGATTATCAATACCATCTACCATGGCGCATATCCGTCGGCATTTGTAAATGTGATATGGTTGATTATAGCAGCAATTGCCTTGTTCAACCTGGCTAAAGTTGAAAAAATAAAATCGCCAGACCACAATGAGGTAAAAGATATCATGCCTTAGGTTATCTTCTTTTTCTTAAAAATAAATACTAATAATTTTAATTAAATACTAAAATACTTAGATATTTTAATTATCTTTATAGAAGTTATTATAAATACTAAAAGATTTTTTAATTAATACTAATTTTCATAGCGTACAGGGCATAAAATCCTATTACATTATCAATAATTTTTCTGCTTGATGTAAATGGGGAATGATTTGAATTGTGTTTTAAAGCAACTCATATAGGATAAAATAATTTTGAAATTGTTTATTAGTATTAACTGCGGCTTTTGTATCAATAATTTTATAAATATGATATCCTATGGATTGTAAGGCCCCCTATAAAATAAAGATCCGGACAAAGAAGCTACAGTCTGGAATGATGCAGGTAAAATTTTATACCAATAATTCTAAAAACAAAGAGCTTTATGGATACCTTCTTGTGGAATCCAAAACTACGTTAAAAGACGTTGTTAGTGGGATCCAGGAAAAACTTTCTGAAATAGACTATTTACATGATTATTATCATAATCATCTCTATACCATAGGTAAAAATCGCCTTGGCAATAATAAATTTTTAATTTTTGATGCTTAAATACCAATATGGTAGAAGATCATCTTAAAATTTTAGGTATTTTACAGGCGAAAAAATGAAGTCAATATTATGAGCATAATAAGTAGCAACCTAAAGTATCTCCGGAAACTCCACAATTTAACCCAGGAACAGTTTTCCGAAAAGTTAGGAATAAAAAGATCTTTATTAGGTGCATATGAAGAGGGTAGGGCAGACCCAAGAGTGAACAATTTACTAAATATTGCCAGTGTCTTCAATATTTCTGTCGATGACATTATTAGTAAAGACCTTAGTGTTGTTATTAATGGCTCCAAAAATGGCAATTTAAAGAAATCTACTGCCCCCTTAAAAGTCCTTTCGATTACAGTAGACCAACAAAATAAAGAAAACATAGAACTGGTGCCCCAGAAAGCCGCCGCTGGTTATTTAAATGGTTACGCAGACCCAGAATATCTAGAACAGCTGCCAAAGTTCCAGCTTCCAATGCTGCCTGCCACAGGTACCTATCGTGCCTTTGAAATAAGTGGTGACTCCATGCTTCCGCTTCAATCAGGCACAATTGTAATAGGGAAGTACCTGGACAGCTTACATCTCCAGGAATCCAAGACTTATATCCTTGTGACTGAAAAAGAAGGGGTTGTATATAAAAGGGTTTATTTAGATAGTGAAAAAGAAACCTTAAAATTGGTTTCGGACAATAAAAACTATGACCCATACGAGATTTCGCTAGAGGAAGTAATGGAGATATGGGAAGCAAAAGCCTATATCAGCCTTGCGTTTCCTGACCCGGATGGAATGGGTGAAATGTCTTTGGATAAATTAAAGAACATTGTCCTGGATTTGCAGCATGAAGTTATCAAGCTGAAAAAATGAGACAAGATTTGCATGGAAAAAGAATATACTCTATTTATTTTCAAATCTATAATTTATAACTAAAAATATTCAGTTTAAGAACAATGAAGTAATGGAAATAGCTTAAAATAGATGTTTTAGTTATTTTTAGGATTCAACACTTATTTCTTTTCCACCTTTTTGCTGTATTCGGAGTATGCGTTTTTTTTAGTCCACGAAGGTTTCTTTTATCACCTGTTTACATTTGATAATTTCAGAATGTTGAAGATGCCCCATGTTTTTTAATATCCGACTTTTGTCAATAGTTCTGATTTGGTCAATTATTGCCCATCCTGTCTGATTATTATATTTTACATTTACTCGGGTTGGGTAACTGTGGCTTTTAGTAGTCATTGGAACAATTGTAATTCTGCGGATCTTATTAATCTCGTCTGGTGAGATCATCACGCAAGGTCTGGTTTTTATTGATCACACATCCAATGGTTGGTTCTAAATTGACCAGCACGATAACATACTGGCTTAATCCCATTGTTCGAAACTTTCATCTTCAAAAACATCATCTATTAGAAGCTGATCATCTCCATTATTATGCATTTTCTTGAAAGCCTGATCCCACCCTTTTCTTGGTTGATCAATCGGCTTAAGAACAATATGTCCATCTTCTAAAATAATCTCTATCTTGTCTTTAATCTGATACTTATCCAGAATTGACT
>JALZND010000411.1 GCA_030857845.1 Bacteroidota bacterium
TACATTCTGTTTTTTTTCCTGTTCTTCTGTCAATCAGACTGAAAATGTTCCACCTCCAGCCCCTGTTTTACCCCTGCCTACCGCGGCTCAGATGGAATGGCATGAGATGGAAATGAATGCTTTTATCCATTTTACTACCAATACTTTTACTGTTATGGAATGGGGTTTTGGAAATGAAAATCCCGAAATTTTTAATCCTGGTCAACTGGATGCAAATCAATGGGTGAGTACATTAAAAGACGCTGGATTTAAAGGAATTATTCTTACCTGCAAGCATCATGATGGTTTCAGTTTATGGCCTAGTAAATTTACAGAACATTCTATAAAAAACAGCCCTTACAAAATTGGACAGGGAGATTTAGTAAAGGAAGTATCAGAAGCATGTAAGCAGCAGGGCTTAAAGTTTGGTGTTTATTTATCACCATGGGATAGAACAGAGCGGATTATGGATGTTCTTCCTATATAACTTATTATAGAAATCAATTGCAGGAAATATTTAATTCTTATGGGCCCGTTTTTGAAATGTGGTTTGATGGTGCGAACGGTGGAGATGGATATTATGGAGGTGCCAATGAGACAAGGAAGATTGACCGCTCAACCTATTATGACTGGCCCCGAACATTGGATATGGTCAATGGCCAAGACTAAAAAAGCTGTTAGTTTGTGATAAGATATAGAAGCTATAGAGAAAAGACAATTTTTGGAATTTTGTCTATAGCCATGGCCCAGTCGTCCATTGATTTTTCACCTAAAGGATTTTTTACCAGAGTTTGCCAATATTCCATAAGTTGATATGTTATTCTGCCGTAGAGAATCGCATCTGCGTCACTTAATATTTCCGTATAATGTTGATGTATTTCTTCATCTGGAATTATTGCTGTATGGTCGCAAAACCCGTAAAGTGTCATATTGATTCCTTCAATTAGTTTTCTCCTTTTTTGTTTATTAATTGTCCTGCCATTTTGATTACTTGCGGCACGTCTTACAATTCTGACTAACGTACACAAAACCCTCAAATTTGAGCTGTTTCAAGCCCTAGGTCCTCATTAGTGAGTCTGAATTTATCGATTTGTTTCTTAATCCTTTTAACTAATCCTAATTTTCTTTTCTGATCCAAGAAGAGGTAGCCTTCCGGGTTCACATATGGCTCTCCCTTTACCACTATGTTCCAAATGATGACTGCCAGTTTCCGAGCTGTCGCGCTGATGGCCGACACCCTCCCTTTTCGGAAACTGATTCTGTGAAAGAAGTCTCTCAAAGGGGTTGAATCTTTCAGGTTTCCGATGGCATTGGCTGCATTCCGCAAAGCGATTTTAAGTCTGTTGCTGCCTTTGGGGACTTTGCTTGACAGCACTTTCCCACCACTTACTTTATTGTTGGGTGCAAGCCTGAGCCAGCTTGCAAAGTGCTTGGCAGTTTTGAACTTTTTGATGCCTTCTATTCCTACCTCACTCATCAGAGAAAGTACTGTGGAAAAGCTAATGCCTTCAATAGCAAGCAGATCGGTACCTTCAAACATCTGGTAGGCTTTCAAGTTAAGGTCAATGTCCTTTGGAGTATTTTTGTTGATTCTTTTGTGGGGCTTGGTATCGATGTGATGCTCTCGCTTATTGTCATCTGAGTTGATGATTTCGTCAAGCATTTTCTCTATTTCCTTATCACACTCTTCAATTTTCTTTTGAAGGTGGTCATAGGTGTCCAATTCTTGTTTCAGGGCAAATAAATAATCCCTTCTTCCATTACTCTGTAATGCTAAGGCTATTTCTTCTTTACTTTTCCGGCAATTACCATGGCGAAGTGATGCCAGTTTTTGGGGATCTGTTTCTCCTTCACAAATGGCTCGGATAATCAACAGCCCAGTCAAACCGCATATATCTCTGACAACTACATCCAATCTAAAATTAAGAAGTCTAAGATATTTCTGCATTTTCTTAGATGCCCCAGCTGCCGAATGAAGCAGATTGGCACGGTGTCTACAATAGGTCCTAAGTTCTTCGGTCTTTCCATCCGGTAAAAAGCTTCCCGTAAGTAGTCCCAGCGTATGTAGCTTTTGAATCCACTGACAGTCCTTTACATCCGTCTTTTTACCTTTGATATTCTTAGTAAACTTTCCATTACAGAGAATCACATCAAAACCCTTTGACATCAAAACAGCATACAGGTTTTGCCAATAGGTCCCTGTACTCTCCATTGCTATTGTCTTTACTTTTTTTTCATGTAACCAGTCTGCCATAGCATACAGATCCTGATTGAAAACCCCAAATTCCCGAACATCCTGCTCGGACTGACCCACTGCCACCCAGTGGGAGCGACTGCCGACATCTATTCCCGCTGCCTGCGGGTTAACGACTTCCATAGAGATAGATTCCTGTTCCATAAATTTAGATTAGTTAAATCTCTCAGGGGATGTGCTTTTGGCTAGAAAATATTCTGAACGGGGTCTCACCGAAGCGAGCCGCCACTGAAATCATCGCAAGCATCCCAACCAGAATGACGCTCGTGCTTCCCGATGTCTCAAGAGCAACAATTCTAAAATCGGCCTTGCTGAGAGATTAGCAATTTACAAAAAAATGTCTGATGATGCTCACACACGTTAGCATACGAAATCAACTTTTTAAAAGTAGGGGGAATGACGCATAACGTTAAGTATTGCCGATGGTGGGGAAATAGAATTCCTTCCGCCGGGACAACCGCTGCCGGGTTTTGATTTAAAGATGAAAGTTAAAAACAAAGCCAAATAGAAAACCTCCAGCCGGAACAAAAGTAAAAAAGCGAACTACTGCTGATTGCTCCAACGTCCAGCCCCACTATTGGCAATACTTTTGTTAGTATCATTTTCTATGGCGACATCAGGACTTTCGCCGACTATATTTTATCTTCAGATATTATGACATTTATTTTTGGAATTGGGCTTATCGTTTGGCTAATAGCTTCTTTGGGAAAACCGAATAAAAAGTAAAAGGACGCTTTAAAAACCGGAGCAATGAAACCTGTACAGCTTCCTTTGAGTGGAATGGCGTTTATAACAGGGTATAATGAAAACACAAACCGCTGTATCTTAAATTTTTCATCATGGAAGCAAGCTTTTACCATGTATCATTATGATCCTGTAACTGGAAAAACAAAGGATGTTTTTTTTACTACCAATGTAAAATATCCAGGTACTGAAGACCTGGTAGTGGAGGAGGTAGAAGCAATAGGGCATGATGGAGTATCTATTCCCCTATCGCTTGTATATAACAAGCTTATAAAGAGGGATGGAAGCAACGTTGTTTTGATGAAAGGCTATGGGTCTTATGGTAACTCCAGCACTCCGTGGTTCAACGCTTACTATCTTCCCTTGATGAACAAAGGTGTTATCATTGCTGTCACCCATCCTCGTGGTGGTGGAGAAAAAGGGGAACAATGGCATAATGCAAGCAAAAAAATAAATAAACCTAATACATGGAAAGATTTTACCTCCTGTGCTGAGTACCTCATTAAAAATGGCTACACCTCTCCAAAACATATAGTTGGAGAAGGTGCCAGCGCCGGTGGTATTTTAATAGGAAGAGCTATCACTGAGCGGCCGGATTTATTTGCAGCCAGCTTACATGTTGTGCCTATCAGCA
>JALZND010000412.1 GCA_030857845.1 Bacteroidota bacterium
GGCCAACCAGCATTTTTTTTAAGGGAGGTGGCAGTTTGTTCTTGATATTTCTTTGGATAATGACCCAGTTTGCCAGTTCCATATCCTGGTGCCATGAAAAAGGGACATCGCAATCTCCATAATGTTCTTTATAAGCCACCAACTTTGGAAATTATTGTTCCAATCGGTCAGGATTTTTTCATCAAAGGTTTTTCCTTGGTAAATCATATCACGACACTTAAACCCCATAACTTAAATAATAATAAATGCTCACTAAAAATTGTGCCTTAACCTGGCTGATCCATATTTATAATAAAAAAAATGAACCTATATAAAGCCATGGCCAAGGACTAATTATCTTTCTGATCTTTTCTCTGCCTTCCCTTAAATATGAGGGTTTGAATTCTATCAATTTTATTAAAAAGCATCCCTCTGCTGGGAATGATGTTGTTTTGAACTGCCCGTTTGTATGGCCACGGGCCTGGGCCAGTTTCTGCTGATGCCGAAACCTCTTTCTCCAACTCTTCGGGCCTATTGCCGGATTCACACCTTATTTGGGTAACCGACAAACATATTACCAGACCTATTAGTAGCAGTCCGCTAGCAGGTGAATAGGTAAAAAAGGTATTGGTTAAGGTTATTTTATATGGGCCCTTGCAAGGATTAGTAGGCAAATAAGTAGAAACATGTTTATAGCAACTTTTCATAAAACAGGTTTTTAGGTGAAAGTTTTTTTAAAAACCCAAATATGAAAATCTCTTATTATTCAATGATTAATTTGAAGTTAAGTATTTAGTTAGTTTCAAAGCCATGCAAAATATCCCCATAAGCTTTTATGGAATTCCTTCACCTGAAAAAGCCGGAAGACATAAGATATAAGTAGGCAATAAAAGTGAAGACAAGGCATTCACTCATTCATTCAATGATTCCTCCAGGCAAATTGTGCCGAGAGAAAATCTCAATAACTTATTCCCATAATTTTTGAAGTGTTAAAAATAACATAAGCTTAATTTAGCCCGCTTTTATATTAATTTCAAAATGTAAAGCTTTGTATATAATGATGGCACATATTCTTACTAAAGAATGAAAGGTTTGTCAACAATGGAAGAATTTAATGAATATGGACCTGAAGCTTTTTTGCTGTCAAGGCTCCGGGACAATGATGAAAAGCCCTGGAATCATGCCAATAAACCAATCAACCTAATCATGGTTCAGACAATCTTTCAAAACAATCGTCCTAAAAGTTAAATTAACCCTGGGCGTTGAGGCTTTTTTGGTGGGTGGTAGGCGGTGCAGCCAATTGGATTGCGTGCTTCCTATCATGATCAGCAGGCTGCCATGTTCTAAAATTAAGGATACCTTTTCCTTAGTTTGTTTGTGTTTAAAGGAAAACTTCCGTTCTGCCCCAAAGCTTAAGGAACCAATGGCGCCATTCTTTTTTAAATCTTTTTCCCCATCGCTATGCCAGGCCATGCCTTCTTCACCGCTGTGGTATAAGTTCAATAGACAAGAATTGAATGTTTCTCCTGATTTAAACTGTAGTTTTTCTTTTAACTCTAAAAGTTCTTTGGTCCAAGGCAAAGCTATTTTAGTCTTGTTGGAATAGGAGTATTCAAATTCCTGGTCGCCGTACCAGGCTACTTTTCTTTTGGTAACAAACAATTTCCCGAAAATTCTGGCTTCATCATTTTTCCATTCAATGGTGTTCAGCAAAGCATGGTAATAATGATCTGCTTCACTTGAGGAAAACATCTTTCCATAATAATGTACGATACCATCTTTAGGCAACCAATTTTTGCTTTCGTTGCTATAGCTGTTAAACAATTCCATCTTTCCAAATTAAATATGCTGCTCTCCTACAATGCCCACATGCCCGAAAACTCCCTTGCTTCATGTTATCCATTTTTAAAATGTTAATCGGTTCTACTCCAGTTTGTCGCAACACCATAGAAGTGATTACTGGTAAATTTTTGCAGCTTCCCAACCTATGATGGCTGTTTTCCGGGTGGGGCCCCACATATAACCACCCAGTGTTCCGGTAGCTTGGATCACCCGGTGGCAGGGAATTAAAAACGCCACAGGATTGCTTCCTATAGCTGTACCTACCGCCCTTGAGGCTTTTATCCTGTAAATTTTCCCCGCAATGCTACCATACGTTACGAGCTGTCCCATGGGTATTTTCAGAAGTGTTTCCCATACCTTAAGTTGGAATTCCGTGCCTTTTAAATGAAGCTTTACCTGATTGAGTTTGCCCCAGTCATGGGTGAAAATTTTCAGCGCTGCATGTTGGATTAAATCCGACTTATTTTGAAATTCGGCATTTGGGAAGTTTTTTTGTAAAAAATGTATTGCCCTTTCTTCCTCATCAAAAAACGCCATATAACAAATCCCTTTATCAGTGGAAGCCACAATTAATTTACCAAAAGGACTTTCTGCAAAATTGTAGTTGATGGAAAGGTCTTTTCCTCCATTTTTATATTCCGCAGGTGTCATTCCTTCAATGCTGATGAAGAGGTCGTGCAGCCTTCCGGTACCCGACAAACCAACTTCATAGGCAGTTTCAAAAAGGGTGGATTGATTTTCCTTCAGCAGCTTTTTGGCATGTTCGATGCTGATGTACTGCAAAAATTTCTTAGGACTTGTTCCGGCCCATTCGCTGAAAAGCCGCTGAAAATGAAAAGGGCTCAGGTGCACCTTTTCCGCTACTTCATCTAAATTAGGCTGTTCTTTAAAATTTGTTTTTATATAATGTATTGCCGCTGCAATGCGATTATAATTGATGATTTCCTGTTCATTCATTTTTCAATTCCTTTATCCAAAGTTAAAGCAACAGGTCGTATTTTAAAATCCGAAACTTGCTAAGTTGACCTTTGCAACCATTATTTAATGAGCTTTTTGAACAATAAGAAAAAAGTCGATCAATCAGATTATACTGCTTTATTTATGGCTAATTTATTATATTTATTCATGTAGTCAACAAGGGATATGCCCACAAGTTTTAAGAAGATTTCCAGGGTGAAACTATTTTAATTGATTCAATTTTTACCCTACTAATTGAATAAACCAAATCCTTATTAAAATTAACCTGCAAATTTCAAATATAGAATCCAATTTAAGGGTAGGGGTGCGCCTTCCATGCCATTTAATTTCCAACTTTCTTCATAAACAGACTTATAGATGATCTCAATCTTTGCTATTTCGGCTGACAATTGAAAAAAGATTTCAACCCAGACATTTGAAACCATAAAAAAGCAATTTTCAGAAAGGGAAATTGTAGAAATAGCCTGGCTAATATCCACAGAGCATTATTATATAAACTTATTTTTTATATTATTTTCGTTTTATCGCTCCACCACCAGAAATATTAGACTCAACGGCAGGGTCACCTTGATAAAGAATCACTCCTCCTCCTCTTATCTATCCGTGAAGCTTTTTATTTACCTGTGCAGAAATTTCCCCTCCTCCTTCAATGGAAGCAAGAAGAGAATCCACTCTTAATGCTGTCATTTTTACGTTACCTCCACCATCTATGCCACATTTGAATACATCCACGGGAGCAAAACCTTCTTTAATTACTATTCTTCCTCCACCATCTTGTTGAATTTCTTTTATTATAC
>JALZND010000413.1 GCA_030857845.1 Bacteroidota bacterium
TAAACATCCTCACCTTGAATATAATAAATTCGACCCAATTTAAACCCGCTTGCTGGCGGATGGATAATGCCTCCATCTGTATAATTATAAATTGTGTTTGTTATTGTTTGTGGATCTTCACTAAAAACATTCTTTACAACGTCATATACTGAGGTAAAGATACTTAAAGAGCCTATCATGGTCTTTCCTGTTCTAGCAAAGATAGATTTTGATTTTACAAAAACAACATTGTGATGAGTTCGGGCGGATCAGAGATCCGCGGTCCGGGAAGGTGGTAGGGTTAAGGTGGTTGCTTTCGTCTTTCGGATGGTGGTATTCCTAAACTATCAAAAAGAACTTGGTGATGAAGTTTTCACTTCGCGCGGATTAGAGATTCGCGGTCCGGGAAGTGGGGTAGGGTTATGAGGTTGTTTCGTCTTCGGACGGCGGTCTTCCAAAACCGCCAAAAAGAACTTGGTGATGAGTTTTACTTCGCGCGGATCAGAGATCCGCGGTCCGGAAAGTTGGGTATGGTTAAGGAGGTTGTTTCGTCTTCAGGAGTATTATATAAAACTTGAACTTCACTAAGCTACCTGCATCTGGAAATATTCATAATCTTTAAGTATTGTATAAAGAAATATAGTTGTAGGAAGGTTGCTTTCGATACTAAGATAATCTTTGATTTTTTTTGCCAATTCTTCTGCTGCCGCTGTATTGAAACCATCCCGGCGCATATGCAAGGCTTTTCTGATTAGCGCTACTTGGTTGTCATTGAGCCTTTTCACCTGGTTAAAGGTCACCACATGATTCAAATTTTTATTGATGCTTTCCACATCTGCAATGCTCAAGGAGTTCCTTACTTTTACAACTGTAGTACCTGCGGCAAGATCACCCAAACGTTGGCCATTTTTTGTTACAATTATTGATATCATTGCTACGC
This sequence comes from Bacteroidota bacterium, assembly GCA_030857845.1. Lineage (GTDB taxonomy): Bacteria > Bacteroidota > Bacteroidia > Cytophagales > Cyclobacteriaceae > JALZND01. Next base: position 920 of record JALZND010000413.1, read on the forward strand.
TTCCATAGATCAAGATATCAATAGGTCTTAGGATCCACCTGAGGAGGAAGTTAGAAATCCCGGGAGCGCCTCCATCCAATCTCATTACTTTTATTTCCCTGATTTTCTTACCAGGTGTCTGTCCGTTTGAAAAAATTTCAAATAGCAAAGAATAAAAAAGTACAGGTAATATAAATATGAAATTGAGATAAGAAAATTCAGTATGTATGAATATATTTAAAAAAAATATTCCCAAAATATAAACTAAGATAATTGAAGCATCTATTAGGAAAGCAAATATGCGATCTCCAAGTCCTGCTAACTCGAGATTAATCTCTATATTCTGATTGGTGATAAATTTTGTCATTTCTTATATTACTGCTATTTAACCACAATATAATAAAAAAAGATGTCGCAGGGTAAACTTGTAAGATTAAATGAAGATAAGTGGAAAGCCTTCGAGCTCAAGCTTAAAGACATTGATAAAGTTCCTGCCGATGAGCTGGCATACATGTATGTACACCTCACCGAAGACCTTGCGTACTCCAGGGGAAAATTCCCCAATTCAAACCTGACCATATACCTTAACGAACTCACCCTCAAAGTACATAATGCAATTTTCAGGAATAAACCTGAAGAAAAGAGCAGGTTCATAAAATTTTGGTCTCAAGAGGTGCCAAGGGAGTTGAAAAGTTCATATTCATATATAGCGTACTCCTTTTTAATATTCACTGTTGGAATATTGATTGGGGTTTTGTCTGCAGCTAATGACGAAACTTTTATTCGGCTGATTTTAAGCGATGCTTATGTGGACAAAACTTTGCAAAACATCAGCAGCGGCGACCCTATGGCCATTTATAAAGATGCTTCAGAAGGGAATATGTTTTTTTTAATTACTATTAACAATATTAGGGTGGCATTGATGGCTTTTGCCATGGGAATATTATTTTCTATTGGTACGGGATATATTTTGTTCCAAAATGGGATGATGTTAGGGGTTTTTCATTATTTATTTTTTCAAAATAATGTTTTTGATGAAACCATACTTACTATCTGGATCCATGGCACACTGGAAATCTCTGCTATTATTATAGCCGGTGCGGCAGGATTAATAATGGGCAATGGCTTTTTATTCCCTGGTACTTACACAAGGATGCATTCCTTTCAAATAGCAGCAAAAAAAGGATTGAAGATTGTAATCAGCCTTGTCCCATTTTTTATTGCCGCAGGCTTTTTAGAATCTTTCATCACAAGGCAAACACATTGGCCATTGCATGTGAAAATATTTATTATCATGATATCGCTGTTTATTACGATCCTTTATCTTTTTATACTCCCAAACCTAAATACCTATGAACGAGCAAAAAACTGAGCTTTATAAAATCCGTGATTTCGGAGCAAAGATTAATGTGACAATAGAATACATCAGGCATAATTTTGGCCCACTCCTTAAAACAGTACTGCTGATCGTTGTACCAGTGGGGCTTCTAATTGGTATATTATTTTCAAATATTTTTACCACAATGTTCCAAATGGGCACAAATCCTGAAATGGGACAGGAAAGCATGTCCATGATCATGGGCCTTGGCACAAATTATTTATTGATGATGTTGCTGTCAATTTTCACATTTGCCTTCTTACTACTGGTAATCTATGGTTATATGAAGATAAAAGATGCCCAGGACACGCGGCCAACCCCTATAGAAGTTTTTCAGAAAATGCTTCCGAGGCTGCCAGGTTTAATCCTATTGGTTATCATATCCGGGATTTTGATCTTCATCGGCTTTATTATGTTTATAATCCCAGGATTTTATCTTATGGTAGTCCTTAGCCTTGCCATACCAGTATATATATTTGAAGGGGAAGGTGTGGGCACTGCTTTTAGTAAATCATTTTCATTGATCAAAGATAAATGGTGGAGCACCTTTGGATTAATAATCATTACAATGCTTATTGCTTCAGTAATTAGTTACATATTTTTCATTCCATTTTATGCCATGATGATTGGAAGCATGTTTTCGACCATGAGTGAAGGCAACGATCCAGAGGCAGCTTTAGCTATATTTTCAAGCTGGTATACAACAGTAGGGATGTCCATTATGATGGTAGGATCTTATATAACCTATCTTATCCCTATTATTGCGATTGGTTTTCAGTACTTCAATTTAAGTGAAAGGATGGATGGAAAAGGCATCCGTAAAGAAATCAAAGAATTTGAAACTGTTTAAATCATTTGTTTTCCTAATATGTGTTTGCATAGTGCCAACTTATGCAGATGAAGTAATTGAACGGCAATTTGATTCGCAAAGAATTGAAGCCTATAAAGAGCTGGGCGAATTTAATTATGCCCATGACTACTCCAGTTCAGAATCTTTTATGTCGTCAATATTTAATTTTCTCGCCTCAAGGTTGGCAACAATTTTGGGAAACATAGGGATCAGTTCATTTCCTCCTATTATCCTTAAGCTTCTGCTTTTATTTGGGATCATCTTTGCGGCGTTGGTTATATTAAGATTAAAATACGGCAAAGCTTTGACTAATACCCCAAAAAGCTATTCTGGTTTCCCTACACAATTTGCTACAGGAGAAAACGTGGACTATCAAAAACTTTTAGCTGATAGCCTACGGGACAACCATCTTAAGCTTGCTATCCGGTACTTGTTTTTTTGCTCTCTTGAAG
>JALZND010000414.1:0-333 GCA_030857845.1 Bacteroidota bacterium
GCCCAATCTAAAGTAGGCTGGTATTTATGTTTCCAATTTAATGCTAGTTGAAGATCGGGGTTCCTCCAAAGGCCAGCTTTGCCAATTTGGTATTTTGCAGAAGCTTCAGAAAGCCGAAGGTACATCTGGGCTGCCTCAAATTCCTCATCCACCCAGATCCTTAACCTGGTCCAAATCCTCATCAAACTTTCATGGGAAATTTCTATGACAGAATTTGACTCCAACATTATCCCCGAACCTGGAATCAACAGCGAGCGTCCTGGCTGGCGAAATTTTTCGATTACTTTTTCTACTTCTTCGTCGCTAACCCCAGCAATAGAAGCTATTACACCC
>JALZND010000414.1:343-3577 GCA_030857845.1 Bacteroidota bacterium
AACCTACATGGCCTTCTTATTCCATGGTTATCGTTCCTTTTTTCTGTTAGGGTTTTGAAAAGTATGGTACAAATTTCTTTTTCTTTATCAGTAAGTTCTTCAAAAGCCTCATTAGCATGTCTGGAAAGTGCTTCAGCCAACCCTCCTATGGCATCATAATGGTGGATGTCGAGAGCCTCTTTTATGCCTTTTTTCACCACCCATAAATCCCAGGTCCTCATGAGTGCATGTTGCAATACAGGAAGCTGGTCGGGGCTGTCGCCCACATCGTTAAGGAGCTGCTGTACCAGCTGCGGGGTGATTTTTCCGCCACCAACGGCTATAGGCCCTTCAATAGCCAACCTTTTCTGGTCCCTGTTCATCTGAGGGACGAGGTATTGACTTGCATTAATCAACATTGTAAGACCGGGGTACTGTGCACATTCGCCAACAAAATCCGACCTTAATGTGATTGCTACATAAATAGGTACATCTTTTTGCTGTACGGCATTTATAATAAGGCTGATATAAGCAAAAGCCTCATTAAAAGCAGAGTATTTATTTTCTTTTTTCTTATACCTGAAAATTTCCTCAAACTGATCTATCAATAGAAAAACGTTCTCAACCTTGTTTTTATAGTTGCTTCGAACCGCTTCAACAAGCCCAACTGAACTAGATTTTATAATGGATGTGGTAATATTTCGGATTGTAAGCTGTGAATCTTCATCTGTGGCCTGGTATTCTTCATTGTTAGAAAGTATGGATTCAGAAAGGTTTTCCAATGGGCTGTTACCGGGCCTTGTAATAATAATTTTCCATTTTGAACCTGCATGGGTCATGAAGCCTCCATACAAGGTGGAAATCAATCCGCAGTACATTAAGGATGATTTACCACTACCTGATGACCCAACTACCGCAACAAACCTGTTTTTGCCTAATTTATTAAGCACTTCATCGCTTTGACCTTCCCTCCCGAAAAATAGGTGACTCTCCTCAATCCCAAAAGGCCTTAATCCGGGGAATGGATTAATCAAGGTACTGGCAGCCTTGAATTTAGTTTCTAGAGGTTGTATTTCTCTTTCTGACATACTAGGCTGTTATTTTATTTAGAAAGCGAAAAAAATTGTCAGGAATAAAATTGGAGGAAATTTCCAAAATTATTGATTCATTGAGGTTCAACAACCTTTGATGGTATTTTAGGTATTTTTCATAATCTATGTACAAGGCTTTGGTTTTAAAAGGTTTGGTCCGTCCAAAACCGGGTGCTTTTACAATGTCCTGTAGCTTTATGTTTATCCATTCTAAATTTACATCGCCACAAATTATCAATGGTGCATCACAGGTGCGTAAATTATCCTGGTGCTTTTTCCTTACAGAAAGCTGATCCCCACTAAAATCAGAAAAAATAACATCATAACCCTCTACTTCAAGGTATGCAGCTATTTCATTTGACAAATGCATGTCTATTGTTTCGTAGATCAGATAGACGGTTCCTTTTCCTTTAGGGTCATAGCTAGTAAAACTGAAGATTTTATCGATGTTGTTTTGACTGAAGATTATCTTATTTTGGATGATTTCTTTTAATTCATCAAATGGCACCTGAAGGATTTCATCTTCCCTCAAAGCCCTGATATCCCTCTTTATATTTTCAATAAACAACTTTTGCTTTTCAACTACCTTGTTTAATTCAGGGGTAATCCAAACGTACCTAGAGAATCTTTTTGTATCGTTAAGTTTGTCCCTAAAGGGATTACTGCTGATCTCTACAGCAATTTTGTTTTGTATATCAACCAATGACCTGTCAGCACCTTTTGGAATATCCCCATAGTCTTCACCTATAAGGTGAATAGAAAGTTCACAATCTTCCATATCCTTTCTTATGACATGCTCAATATCCAAAATATCCTCTGGAAGTGTGGTATCAGGTTTTACTAATATATTTTGCCTTACGAGTTCCCTGTGGATAATTTCACGATGCACCAGTAAATCATTTGCAGTATATGCAAGGTATACCTTTTTTAGTGGCTTCCCTGAATTTGCATTCAACCCATATTTACTATTGTGGAGTATTTCGATTTTTTTCTGAATACTATAGGTCAAGTCCAACATCATCAGACAAAGCTCAGAATTCCACTCTTCATTATTGTCGCTATATTTTGGGGTGCTTTTTTTATAAAATGGATATTGAATTATATTCCTTATAGATTCATGAAGCTTTGACTCCTCCAAAGGAAATTTCATTGCCATAAACATCCTTTCTGTAGCATCTTCTTTGCCGATGTCAATTGTAGAAAAAGCCCGCAATTCACTTTCCAATAAACCTGACTTTATATAATCAGGAGTTATGACCAAAACAATAATTGTATTTACCTTATAATGGGCAGATGATATATAATCATTCTCAGAATGTAGCGTAACTTCAGGCTCCTTCCCTGTAAGCTGGGCTATGGTTGCTTTTAGATACTGCTGAAACAACGAAACCCATCCCTTACCAGAAGGCCCTGGTAAATTGTCTGATGTTGAAAAACTTACGATGATCTCGTAATCAATTATCATACCCATTTTAATTATGCTGGAATTTCCTCTTTCATTAAGGCACTCATATAAATCACCATACTTTGAGTGATCCTAACATTATTTGCCATCAAGTTATAAAACCTATATTTGTCTATATGTAGTATTAGCGCACCCTCAGCTACTACAACTACATATTCATTCAAGTCACCCTCCATAAACAGAATATCGCCGATCAGCTCTTTTTCATTTACCTTAATCAAAAATTTGTTGTTTCGGAATATGTTGACACTCCCCGTGTGGATGAGGAAAAATAAAGATTCATTATCATCATCGGCCAGAACAATCTCATCTCCTATGGAATATTTCTTTAGATCCGAATAATCTAAAAGCTGGTTCAGTAGTGTGCCTGAAGTTTCTTTTAGTGCCGCAATACTTTTAAGGAACATGATTTTTTCAATCCTTAATTTTGGTATGGTAAGTTCAAAGTCTTCATAATCCTCAAGGCAAATCACCTCATCTAACTTTGATTTTTCCTCTTTGCTTAACCGCTTGGTATGTTTATGATAAAGGTTTTCATCTATGGTATAGATTACATATGCAGAAGTTTCCTTTAGCAATTGGTCCAGGTTGAAAAGGTTTGCAATGAGATCATCGCAAACATAGGCATCAGGCATACGCCTATATGCATAAATGGCACATGCTTTTGTCCAGGGAGAAATGTTATTATAATCCTGGTTA
>JALZND010000089.1 GCA_030857845.1 Bacteroidota bacterium
TTCACGAAACTCCAAGCACTGCCGTAGTAGATGGTGACCGAGGGCTGGGATTGGTAGTAGCACCAAGGGCAATGAAAATAGCTATTAATAAAGCAAAAAATGTTGGGACTGGCTGGGTAGCTGTTAAAAATTCCAACCATTATGGTATAGCGGGCTACCATGCAATGATGGCTTTGGAACATGATATGATAGGCATTTCCATGACCAATGCAAGTCCTCTAGTGTCACCTACATTTTCAATAGAGCGACTTTTGGGCACCAACCCAATTGCTGTAGCCATACCTTCCAACAAGCAGCCTCCCTTTGTTGCAGATTTTGCCACAACCACTGCCGCAAATGGCAAATTGGAAATGTTACAAAGAAAAGGCCTGGAGGCTCCCATAGGTTGGGTACAAGATGCCAATGGGGCAAATAGCACTAATGTCCATGTTTTGAAAGATGGTGGGGCACTATTGCCGCTTGGTGGTGATCGTGAACATGGCAGCCACAAAGGCTATTGCCTGGGTGCCATTGTAGATATATTTTCAGGGGTATTTTCAGGGGCAAACTATGGTCCGTGGGTTCCCCCTTTTGTGAGCTTTTTGCCCGTGGCAGATGATTTAGTAGGAACCGGTATTGGCCATTTCTTTGGTGCTATGAGAATAGATGCGTTCAGGCCTGCAGAAGAATTTAAACATCATATGGACAACTGGATAACCCGGTTTAGGAATGCAAAACCTGCTGATGGCATGGATAGGGTTTATATCCCTGGCGACCCGGAAAGGGAAATTTCATCAATCAGGGAAAAAGAAGGTATACCTTTGATTGAAACTGTGGTCAAAGACCTTGAGCAGGTAGCTAGTAAATTTGGATTAAAGTTTTAATAGACTTTGTTTATAATACCAATCCTGCCCTGATAATAAATGGGCTTGCATAAGGTGATTTGCCTCTTACATAAGTGAGGTTATACAAAGCGGTAAGGTTTATCCCTCCCCTTCTTCCAAATGGTTGAAAAAGTCCCCCTCCAACCAATAAGCCAGGAACCCATTCCCTTACCCATTTATGGTCTGTAGGACTTACATATTTGGGAAATTCCACATTCAATGCTTCAAATTCTGTATGGGCGAAAAACTGCTGCCCGATGTTACGCCTGGCAAATACCCTCCCACCATAAATATTTGTTTTATAGCCTAACCATCTATAATTAAGATATTGATATGTAACACCAGTGCCTATTGAAAATCGAGGGGTAACCATATAGCCTAACAAAGGGGAAATGTCAATAAAGGTTACCTGGCCAAACTGCATGTTGAAATTACCTCCAAAATATGACCTTTCTTTAAATGATAGTTTTTCTCCTTCTTCAACCTCACGTTGTGCCATGAGGAAATTGCAGTTTAATATTGTAAATAGTAAAATTTTTATAACCTTTTTCATCCAAAAATCATTTTATAGAAGAAACGGGAAATAATTAAATTAGGTATATTAAATGCATCAATACATTCGGGCAACTAATATTGCAGGGCGCAATAAATTAAAGATATTATTCTTCGACGATTATATAAAGATCTTCAGAATTCTTTTTCATCAAATATTTTTCCCTGGCAAATTTCTCCAAGAGATCTTCATTGCTCAGTAATTCCTCCCTATCTTTTTCTACTTCTTTAATTTTGTCCAAATAATATTCCTTTTCACTTTCTAGGTCTACAAGTTTCTTCCTAAGCCTATATTGCGAAACAAAATCATTGGAATCCAGGAAAAACATCCAGAATAAAAAAATAATACCAAATAGGAAGTAGAAATTTTTAGTAAAAGGTGGAAGTTTGCTTAACATAGTTTTCCTCCTGAATATTTAATGATGTTTAAATATACTAAAATTTCTACCTCCCTTACCACTAAATTTAAAAATTTAATCCTGGAAAATATGCAGTTTCACCAAGTTCTTCTTCAATTCTTAGCAATTGGTTGTATTTTGCCATCCTGTCAGATCGTGATGCCGATCCTGTTTTGATTTGCCCGGTATTCAAAGCAACTGCAAGGTCTGCTATTGTGCTATCTTCAGTTTCTCCAGACCTGTGAGACATTACACTTTTGTAAGAGTTTCTTTTAGCAAGATTTACAGTATTAATGGTTTCGGTAAGTGATCCAATTTGATTCACTTTAATCAAAATAGAATTAGCTATACCTTTTGATATACCTTCCTGTAACCTGGTTACATTTGTTACAAAAAGATCATCTCCCACCAACTGAGTTTTCTTTCCTACATAATCAGTTAAGGCTTTCCATCCATCCCAATCATCTTCGTCCATAGCATCCTCCAATGAAATGATCGGATATTTATTGACCCAATCTTTCCAATAGTTAGCCATTTCTGAAGACGTTAATTTATCCCCTGAAGATTTTTTGAAATGGTACATTCCTGTTTTGCTGTCATAAAATTCTGAAGCTGCAGCATCCATTGCTATAAATACATCTTCACCTGGCCTGAAACCTGCCTTTTCGATTGCCTGGATCACTACCTCAATTGCCTCAACGTTGGACTTGATATTTGGTGCAAAACCACCTTCATCGCCCACATTTGTTGACAATCCTTTATCTTTTAATACCTTTTTCAGGTGATGGAATATAGTTGCCCCCATCCTTAATGACTCAGAAAAACTAGAAGCTTTTACTGGCATTACCATAAATTCCTGAAAATCAATTGAATTATCAGCATGGCTTCCTCCGTTCAAAATATTCATCATGGGCACAGGAAGTGTATTGGCATTTACACCACCTATATATCTGTATAGTGACTGTCCCGATTCCATAGCAGCTGCTTTAGCTACTGCCAAAGAAACCCCCAATATAGCATTGGCTCCTAATGATGATTTATTTGGCGTTCCATCAAGCTCAATCATTATCTTATCGATAAGATTTTGCTCAAAAACCGAAAACCCTAACAATTCATCTTCAATTTTATCATTAACGTTTTCAACAGCTTTCAGAACACCTTTGCCCATGTAGATGCTATTGTCATCATCTCTTAACTCAACTGCTTCATGTTTTCCTGTAGAAGCACCAGAAGGAACAGCTGCTCTTCCAAAAGCTCCGGATTCAGTTTTTACATCTACTTCAACAGTAGGATTTCCACGGGAATCAAGGATTTGACGGGCATGGATACTTTCAATTAAGCTCATAAAAAATTTGGTTTAGTAATCAGGATTTAATTAATGAAATGAAATTATCAAATAAATATCGCGAATCATGAGGTCCTGGAGAAGATTCAGGATGATATTGTACGGAAAAAGCTTTTTTCCCTTTAACTTTTATACCTTCTACGGAATTGTCATTTAAGTTAATATGGGTTACTTCCACTTTGTCAGAATTATTGACATCCTCCAGGCTTACACTAAAGCCATGGTTTTGAGATGTAATCTCACATTTACCAGTGATTAAGTTTTTCACAGGGTGGTTTAATCCCCTATGGCCATGGTGCATCTTATAGGTAGAAATTCCGGAAGCAAGTGCGAGTATTTGGTGGCCAAGGCATATGCCAAACACAGGTTTATCTTTTTCAATAATCCGTTTTACGGTTTCTACAGCATAGTTCATGGCCGAAGGGTCACCAGGCCCATTGGATATAAAATAACCATCAGCTCCCCATTGTTCCATCTCTTCATATGAGGTTTTCGCCGGAAACACTTTACAATGGCAGCCTCTGTCGCTCAAGTTATTCAGGATACTGGTTTTGATGCCTAAATCAAGTACAGCAACTTTTATATCCTTGTTTTCATCTGAAGTAAAGTAGGGTGTTTCAGTACTTACCTGCGTGGAAAGTTCCAAACCTGCCATTGAAGGAATTTTCTTTAACTCTTCTTGTAATGTTTCTTTATCTGTAATTACTGATGAAATAATAGCATTCATAGCACCTTTATTCCTGATATGCCTTACAAGATGCCGGGTATCAATATCTGTAATGCCTACTACATTAGAATCTTCAAGGTACTTTTGCAGGCTTTCGTCAGCATTCTGCCTGCTGTATATTTCTGAAAAGGTGTTCACCACCAAACCACTGATCTGAGGTTCTACCGACTCTTGTTCATTTAGATTCACACCATAATTTCCGATATGTGAGGCAGTGTTAACTATAATTTGCCCAAAGTATGAAGGGTCTGTATAAATTTCCTGGTAACCAGTCATGCCGGTGTTAAAACAAATTTCACCGCCACTGGTACCGATTCTTCCTATTGCAGTACCTTCATACATCGTACCGTCTTCAAGTAATAACCTCGCTGTTTTTTTTGAGGTATATTTCATTTTGCTAAAGATTTATGGTTAACAATTTTTTTCAGTTCCTAAACCCAAAGTCTTAATTTCTGGTTCAATACCGGGGCAAAGATTATAGAATTAATATTGAATTGCAAAAATAAAAAAAGGATTAAACTAAAAGCTTAATCCTTTTAAAATATTATAAAATAAAATATTATTGTTCTTTTTTGTCATCAGCACTTTCTGTTCCTGCTTCAGTAGATGGCTCATTAGACGTGTTTTTACTTATTTCATCTTCAGCTTTATCAGAATTATCAACTTTATCAGCATTATCAACTTTATCAGCTTTTGAGGCTTTTTCAGTTTTTTCTGAAGCTTGAGCTTCAGGAGCCGAATCAGCTTTAGACTTGCCACCCCTTCTGCTTCTCCTGGTTTTAGATTTTTCAGTTGTTGCATCTTTCAATAGTAGCTCATTATAATCTACCAGCTCAATGATGCACATATCAGCATTATCTCCAAGCCTTTGACCTGTTTTTAAAATCCTGGTATATCCACCTGGCCTGTTGGCAATTTTCTCAGCTACTTCGCCAAAAAGGGTTTTAACAGAATCCTTATTTTGAAGGTAAGAAAATACCATTCTCCTGGAATGTGTAGTATCGTCTTTTGCCCTTGTTAATAAAGGTTCAACATATTTCCTTAGTTCTTTGGCTTTAGCTATTGTGGTATTGATTCTTTTGTGAAGAATCAATGAACTTGCCATATTGGACAGCATTGCTTTTCTATGCGATGCAGTTCTTCCAAGGTGATTGAATTTCTTACCGTGTCTCATTGTTATTAATCTTCATCAAGTTTATACTTTGACAAATCCATGCCAAACTGTAGGTTTTTCTCTTGCACTAACTGCTCAAGCTCAGCAAGTGATTTCTTACCGAAATTCCTGAACTTCATCATATCAGAAATGTCTAATCTTACAAGATCCCCCAATGATTTAACATCAGCTGCTTTAAGGCAGTTATATGCCCTTACAGAAAGATCTAGATCGTTTAGGTTTGTCTTCAACAACTTCCTCATATGCAACATTTCTTCGTCTACAGCCTCCGGTTCACCTGGCTCGGCTGTTTCTAGGATCATAGTCTGATCTGAGAACAACATAAAATGTTGTATCAAAATATTTGCAGCTCCTTTAAGCGCATATTCCGGATGAACGGAACCATCCGTTTCGATATCAAGGATCAACTTTTCATAATCCGTTTTTTGCTCTACCCTTGTGTTTTCAACACTGAATTTTACATTTTTTATTGGCGTAAATGTAGCATCAATAGGAATATAGCCAAAAACTTGTTCTGTCTGCCTGATTTCTTCAGCTGGCAAATAACCCCTTCCTTTTTCTACTACTACTTCAAGGTCAAGATTAAAAGTTTCATCTAGGTTACAAATATCAAGGTCCGGGTTCAAAACTTCAAAAGAATTTGTAAATTTGGTAATATCCCCAGCCTTAAAAACTTTTTTATTTTTTAAGGAGATATTGATTTTGTTTTCAACAACATCAGAAACTTTTTTGAACCGAACCATTTTTAGGTTTAGGATAATTTCTGAAACGTCTTCAACAACACCTTCAATGGTAGAAAACTCATGCAGTACACCAGGAATCCTGATTCCTGTAACGGCATATCCTTCCAGGGAAGATAATAATATTCTTCTTAATGCATTGCCAATGGTAACCCCGTATCCTTTTTCTAACGGTTTGAATGTGAAAAGGCCGTGAAAATCATCAGCTTTCTCCATCACTACCTTTTCGGGCATTTGAAATGCTAATATTGACATATAATTATGGTTTTTTCGGAAAAAAATTTATTTAGAATAAAGCTCGACAATAAGTTGTACCTGAATATTTTCAGGAATCTCATCTCTTTGAGGTGGATTTATGTATTTACCAACCATTTCATTATTGTCCCATTCTAACCATGAGAATCTTTTTGGTCCTCTGTTAGCCAAACTATTGGTTACTACTTCCAAAGATTTTGACTTCTCCCTTACCCCAACTGTTTCACCTGGGCGTAAAGTATATGAGGCGATATTTACTACAGAACCATTCACTACAATATGGTTATGTAAAACCAATTGTCTTGCTGCCCTTCTTGTTGGGGCAATACCTAATCTGTATACTGTATTATCAAGCCTTGCTTCAAGAAGTTGAAGAAGTACTTCACCAGTAATACCTTCTTTTCTTGTTGCTTTATCAAACAGATTGGCAAATTGCTTTTCTAAAACACCGTAAGTGTATTTAGCTTTTTGCTTTTCCATAAGCTGTACAGCGTATTCTGACTGTTTTTTTCTTCTTCCCCTGCCATGTTGGCCAGGTGGGTAACTTTTTTTCTGCAGGGCTTTGCTAGCCCCAAAAATAGGATCATTAAACCTTCTTGCAATTTTGGCTTTTGGACCTGTATATCTTGCCATATTTATTTATTGATATTTACTTTTTGAATTTCACATCCGAACAGTTCGGAACATGTATCTCAAATTGTATTGATTATACTCTTCTACGTTTAGGGGGACGGCAACCATTATGTGGCAGTGGAGTTACATCTTTTATGGTAGTAACTTCAATGCCTGCATTTTGAATAGTCCTGATAGCGGATTCCCTACCGGCACCTGGACCTTTAACAAAGACCTCAACTTTTCTTAAACCTAAGTCATATGCAGCTTGTGCACAGTTAGAGGCTGCCATTTGAGCCGCATAGGGGGTGTTTTTCTTTGACCCTTTAAAACCCATTTTACCTGCTGATGCCCAGGAAATAACTTGCCCGGATATATTGGTAATGGAAATAATGATGTTGTTAAAGGAAGCCTTAATGTGAGCCTGACCAACAGGTTCAACGTTTACTACCCTTTTTTTAGCTTTATCTTTTCTTTTCTGCGCCATGTTATAAATTAGTCTTTCAGTAATGGGTATTCAGTTCAAGGTGAAAGTAAAATTACTTTCTTTACGAGTGACCACCCAGTACTATTTAGTAGCTTTTTTCTTATTTGCAACTGTCTTACGTTTACCTTTTCTTGTACGCGCATTATTTTTGGTTTTCTGGCCTCTCACCGGTAAACCTTTTCTATGTCGTAATCCTCGGTAACTACCAATATCCATTAACCTTTTTATGCTAAGTTGGAATTCCGACTTAAGTACACCTTCAACTTTATGCTCTTCAGCGATTATGCTTCTGATTGCATTAGATTCTTCGTCGTTCCATTCACCAACTTTTTTATCATAACCAACTCCTGCCTGAGTCAATATTTTTTGTGCTGATGATCGTCCTATTCCAAAAATATAGGTTAAACCAATTTCCCCTCTTTTTTTATCCGGGATATCTACACCTGAAATTCTAGCCATAATTATCCTTGTCTTTGTTTGAATTTAGGATTCTTTTTGTTTATTACATACAACTTACCGTTGCGCCGGATGACCTTGCAATCGACGCTTCGTTTTTTAATAGATGCCTTAACTTTCATTATTAAGTTACTTTAAAATTATAGTCCTATTTTAATAGGACCCTTTATTAATATTCCTACTTGTATCTATATACTATTCTGCCTTTTGATAAATCATATGGAGACATTTCCAATTTGATTTTATCGCCAGGTAAAATTTTAATATAATTCATTCTCATTTTACCTGAAATATGGGCAATAACCTGGTGCCCATTTTCCAATTCTACTCTAAACATGGCATTTGATAAGGCTTCTATAATAGTACCGTCCTGTTCAATTGATGATTGTTTTGCCATATTAAAATTTAAAAATCTCTTCTATATATTTATGAGTAGTTAAAATTTCAGTTTTATCTTTATAAATAACAACAGTATGTTCAAAATGGGCAGAAGCTTTTCTATCTAAAGTCCTTATTGTCCATCCATCTTTTTCCTGTACAATATTCCGTGTTCCCAGGTTTACCATTGGTTCAATTGCAATAACCAAACCTTCTTGTAACTTTATTCCTTTGCCCCTTTTCCCATAATTAGGAACTTCAGGTCCTTCGTGCAAATCCCTTCCCAATCCATGCCCTACAAGTTCCCTAACAACGGTATAACCTAAATTCTCAACATGGTTTTGAATGGCATAACCAATATCTCCAATCCTCTTGCCATAAACAGCATTTTCAATACCTTTATAAAGAGAATCCCGAGTAGCCCTCAGCAACTGTAATATCTCTTCTTTTACCTCTCCTACAGGATAAGTATATGCTGCGTCACTATGAAAACCATTTAAAAATACGCCGCAATCTACAGAAACAATATCTCCGTCTTTTAGTTCATATTCGCTAGGAAATCCATGAACAACGTTTTCATTAACCGAAATACACAAAGAACTAGGGAATCCGTTGTAGCCTTTAAATGAAGGGATTCCTTTATAATCCCTTATATATTCTCCAGCAATTTTATCTAGCTGTGCAGTTTTAACACCAGGAGCAACAAATTTAGCTACCTCACCATGAGCTTTACTTAAAACCTCTGCACTCTGCCTGATTAAAGCTACCTCTTCTTCTGTTTTATAAAAAACCATTAATGATCGCTAAGCCACTGCAACATTTTCAGAACGTCCTTTCACCCTACCCGACTTCATCATCCCTTCATAATGCCTCATCAAAAGATAACTTTCAATTTGTTGCAAGGTATCAAGGATAACGCCAACCATAATTAACAATGAGGTTCCTCCGTAAAATTGAGAAAACTCCCTGCTTACTCCGGCCAAATAGGCAATTGCTGGCAAAATTGCAACTATTGCTAAAAACAAAGATCCAGGAAGGGTAATTTTTGTTAATATGTTATCAATATATTCGGATGTTTGTTTTCCAGGTTTTACACCAGGAATAAAACCTCCGTTCCTTTTCATATCATCAGAAATCTGATTAGGATTTACGGTAATAGCCGTATAAAAGAAGGTAAACAATATAATAAGAATACCGAAAACTAAATTGTACTGCCAGGTTGTAAAGTCTGAAAATGTAGCACCAATTGAAGCTGCCGTGTCGCTTGTATCTTGCCAGAAGCCTGACAACATTGCAGGTAAAAACATCAAAGACTGAGCAAATATAATCGGCATTACCCCAGAAGCATTTACCTTCAAAGGTATATATTGCCTTTGACCGCCATAAACCTTATTTCCTACTACCTGCTTAGCATACTGAACTGGTATCCTCCTTATAGCCTGGGTAAGCATTACCACGCCCATCACCACAAAGAATAAGGCAACAATCTCTAAAACAAACAATAAAGCTCCGCTCATGCCTCGTGCAAGTGCTTCCGCAACAATAGATCCGGGGAACCTGGAAATGATACCAATCATAATCAACATTGATATTCCATTACCAATTCCCTTATCTGTAATTTTTTCTCCCAACCACATACAAAAGATTGTGCCGGCTGTAAGGATTATTACAGAACTTATGGTAAAAAACGCCCGGTCAACACCTGGCAAAAGTGCATCGTTTGCAACAGTTGATACGTAAGCAGCACCTTGAACAAGCGTGATAAGTATCGTTAAAACCCGGGTTATCTGGTTTATTTTATTTCTGCCAGATTCACCGTCCTTTTGAAGTTTTTGAAAATAAGGAACAGCCACCGTTAAAAGCTGAACAACTATTGAGGCAGAAATATAAGGCATGATACCTAATCCGAACACAGAAACCCTATCAAAGGCTCCGCCTGAAAAGGTATTTAATAGTCCAAATATGCCTGAACTGTCAGTTAACTGGTTTGGGTCTACCCCTGGTAAAACCACAAAAGATCCTAGCCTGAAGATTACTAAGAAACCAATCGTGTTAAGGATCCTGATTCTTAAATCTTCTATGGAAAAGATATTCCTAATGGTTGTAAAAAACTTCTTCATAATTAAATTTTGGTAGCCTTGCCTCCTAGCGTTTCAATAGCCTGAACTGCAGATGCAGAAAAAGCATGTGCCACTACTTCAACTTTAGAAGTAAGTTCTCCTCTTCCAAGTACTTTTACCAAATCAGATTTATTAGCTAAACCATTTTCAATAAGAAGTTGCTCGTTTACAAGAGTAGCTTTTGTTTTATCTATTAAGTTTTGAAGCGTATCCAGATTCAATGATTTATATTCAACCCTGTTAGGGCTTGTAAAGCCAAATTTAGGAACCCTACGTTGCAATGGCATCTGACCTCCTTCAAAACCTCTTTTGGAAGAATATCCTGATCGGGATTTTGCTCCTTTATGGCCTCTGGTAGATGTTCCACCTCTTCCTGACCCTTGGCCTCTACCAATCCTTTTTTCGCTTTTTATAGAGCCTTCAGCTGGTTTTATTGTATTTAATTTCATTATTAAATATTATTATGTTCTAGTAAAAGTAAAGCTAAACAGCCATTAAACCTTTATATTTGGATAAAATTATAACTCTGTAACAGTAACCAAATGGTTGACAGCGTTTACCATACCAGCAATTTGTGGGGTATATTCTACCTCAACAGATCTGTTGATTTTACCTAAGCCTAAAGCTTGAATTGTTAACTTCTGCCTTTTTGGCCTATCGATTACACTACTTACCTGGGTGATTCTAACTTTTGCCATAGCAATATTAACCATTAAAAACTTTAGACAATGATATTCCTCTTTGTTCAGCAACAGTAATGGCATCACGCATATTAGCCAATGCATCAAAAGTTGCTTTTACCACGTTGTGAGGGTTTGAAGATCCTTTGGATTTCCCCAATACGTCTTTAATTCCCGCACTTTCCAATAC
>JALZND010000415.1 GCA_030857845.1 Bacteroidota bacterium
AGGCAGAACTTTGTAGCATAGACGGTTCCATAGAAATTTATGTCCATCACCTTTTTAAAAACATGGAGATCCAGGTCTTCAAACATGGCACGCATTGACATTCCTGCATTGTTGATCAGTACATCAATCCTACCAAAATGCTCCAGGGTTTGCTCAACCATTTTTTTATTATCTTCTTCAATTGCAGCATCTGCTTGGATTATTAAATGATCTATACCTATTAAAGAGATGGAAGCCCTTTTTAATTTTGGCAAATCCCTTCCAGTAATGACCACCTTAGCTCCTGACCTTCCAAAGACCTCTGCACAAGCCCTTCCAATTCCAGAAGACCCTCCAGTTATAAGTACAACTTTATCCTTCAATGGCTTCATTTTAAAATTATATATAACTAATGTTTCTCAGATGATGTTTTGTCACTTTTTTTGCTTTAAAGGGCAAAAAAACCGCCAAAACTCCCGCCTTTTATATTTTTAACCCTGGGTTGAAACCCAGGGCTATTAATATTTGACCCTTTTAGGGTCACAAATGGAAACATTAAATAGATCTCCATTTGCTTAATAGCTAGTTTATGTGCGCTCCATTCTATTTAAAGCTTTGTGCGAAAAATTTTATAATTTACATTCACATTCTATCATTCTATCATTCTATCATTCTATCATTCTATCATTCTATCATTTAACCATTTAACCATTAAAAAATTCAAACCGCCACAGGAGCTTTTATATGTGGATGAGGATCATAGTTTTGCAATTCAAAATCTTCAAATTTAAAGCTGAAGATGTCTTTTACGTCAGGGTTGATTTTCATGGTGGGCAAGGGCAGGGGCTCTCTAGAAAGTTGCAATTTTGCCTGCTCAATGTGATTGGAGTATAGATGGGCATCGCCAAAAGTATGAATAAATTCACCTGCAGCAAGCCCACAAACTTGAGCAACCATCATGGTAAGCAAAGCATAGGAGGCGATGTTAAACGGCACCCCTAAAAATACATCGGCACTTCTCTGGTACAATTGGCAAGAGAGCTTCCCTTCGGCGACATAAAACTGAAAAAATGCATGACAAGGAGGAAGGGCCATTTTATTAACATCAGAAACGTTCCAAGCGCTTACTATCATCCTTCGAGAATCAGGTTTGTGTTTTATTTGGTCAATAATTTGAGAAATCTGATCTGTCTGCCCCCCATCATGGTTGGGCCAGCTCCTCCATTGCACCCCATAAACAGGGCCCAATTCACCTTTTTCGTCAGCCCATTCGTTCCATATGCTTACGCCATTTTCTTTTAAGTAAGCAATGTTTGAATCTCCCTTCAAAAACCATAATAGCTCATGGACAATGGATTTTAAATGTATTTTTTTAGTGGTAACCATCGGGAACCCTTTCGACAGGTCAAACCGCATCTGATATCCAAAAACACTGAAGGTCCCGGTCCCGGTCCTATCTTCTTTTTTTACACCATTTTCCAGGATATGATGCAATAGTTGATGATATTGCTGCATTTTGATAATTATATTTAACGCAACAAAATAAGCCTTTTTGTCCAAAACAATCACAGGCATTTAAGTAAATATTTTGTAATTTATATTATTTAGGTATTTTTATTATATTTAATTTATAAAAATCACAGAAATAAAATATTTTTATAATTATTTCAGGTTTTTAATGATGGTTTCATTAATTTAATTTTTCACAAATTAAGAATTTCAATTTTTTGGATCTAGCACTTTATTTCCTTAAAAATATAAATAAGCAGGTAACTCAATAGCTTCTTCTATGAATAAAAATATTTGTGTAATTGTTGGAGTTGGCCCTGGCATGGGAATGGCAATAGCAAGAAGGTTTGCCAAAGAAGATTTTAAAGTTATCCTTGTGGCCAGGAGGGCGGAAGTATTAGAAAAGTTCGAAAATATTTTAGCAGGGGAAGGATATGATGTAGCATCATATCCTGCAGACGTGTCTAATTTTGAACTACTTCGGAGCATCTTTGAAAGGATTGAAGAAAAACACGGCAATCCCAGTGTGCTGATATACAACGCTTCATTATTCAGGCAGGCCAGCCCAATGGAATTGCACCCTGAAGATCTTATTAATGATCTCCGTGTAAATGTAGCAGGTGCTTTAGTGGCGGCAAAAAAAGTTATCCCGTTTATGAAGTACCAAAAATCAGGAACGATTTTGTTTACAGGTGGCGGCCAGGCTATAGACCCATTTTATGAATATTGTTCTCTGGCAATAGGTAAAGCAGGTATTCGGAATTTATGCTTTAGTCTTGCGGCAGAATTAAAACCCTTTGGTATTCATGTAGGCACAGTAACCATAATGGGCAGCGTACAAAAAGGCACCCGTTTTGATCCCAATTTAATAGCTGAAGAATTCTGGAAGTTGCATACAGAATCCATAGAAAATTTTACTGTAGAAGTTTTATATGAGTAAATGTATTTCTTATTGAAAATTGAAGCTATTCAGAAGGCATAATTATCCACAAAAACAAATACACCAGTACCCCTGGAAAGGCAGCACTTATTATAGAAATAAAAATATAAATAATACGCATCCATAAAGGATCTATTCCAAACCTCCTTGCCAGCCCGCCACAAACACCAGCAACAATTCTCCGTCTTGTCCTTAATAAAACTTGATTTTCCATAAAAATATTTTTAAGTAATTTATAAAATATAATTTTTCTTTGCTTACCAGCCAATGTAATATTACTGGGCATATAAATATTATGTTATCAAAATTATATGAATGGTAAATTACCTCTGCTCGTAAGAAAAATTAATGTTCAAATACGAATTATTTATTCTGTAAACAAATTCTTGAAATGGAAACGGAAAATGAAAAAAATCTAAAAGTCAAAACTTATAAAAAATGTTAATTTGTACTATTTTAATGTTAAATTTTTATTATCAATTATAAGATTTTTACCTGAAATTCAAAGTTTAATATTTTTTAAAAAATTTTACATGTTTTTGATTTTTGATAATGTTTATTTTCTCCTCAAAAATATCTTTTTCTTTAATTTTAGGCTGTATACTATAGTTGTACAATAAAATTCGCATTTTTTTGTGCAAAAATCACCATTTTATTACATCCTTGATTTTTTTTAAGAATTTTAGTGCTTTAGAATTGAATTTTTATCAAATTACAATTATAAAATCATGAAATAAAAAGTATTAGATTATGGCTTTCTTCTTATTATTAATTACTGCCGGTGTTGCATTACTTATATATGTTCCTTGTCTTGTTATTATAGGCTTTGAAGTCTATTTCAAAAAGTACCACAAGAAACATTCGCAGTTTCGTTATAGAATGCTTGAAACCAATAAGTACGAGATCGTATCTTGATATTTATATAATTTACGATAGTAAGGTAACCTTGTAAATTTTTATTATTCTTTACAAACAGTAAAGACAGGGAATTTTACCCTTTTCATTTCAGATTGATTTGTAAGAGGTAGACTCTAAATTTCTGAACTATTCCCTATTCCCTATTCCCTATTCCCTATTCCCTATTCCCTATTCCCTATTCCCTATTCCCTATTCCCTATTCCCTATTCCCTATTCCCTAT
>JALZND010000416.1 GCA_030857845.1 Bacteroidota bacterium
GGCTTGGAAGCAGAAATAGATGGAATAGAAAGATTGTCAAAATCCTTTCTTTCTGCCCTTGACATCACATAATGGGTTCCTTTTCTATTGACCTTTACTAAATCTAATTTTGGCTCATAGTCGATAAAACCATTTTGCATAAGGAAAATCATAGCGCCTTTAATTGTTGCAGGATTTTGTTTTAGTTCACGTGCCATGTCGGCAGAATAAAATTCTTCCGATTTAATTTTCTTGGAGTAGCCAAACACCATTTGCAATGGATGAAAATTGTATAAACCCGTAAGATTGTTAAACCTCAGTTCATTGAAATATTCCTGAGATTCGAACACCGCTGGCAATTGATTCTTTGCATTTAAAATAGAAATGTCAAGGCTGTCGGAGTTCAGGTCCCATTTCAACATTTCTGAAAAAATATCCATTTTATAGTAGGAGGCATAGAAAGGTGTATTCTTAAAACCTCCATCGTCTTTGGTAAGGGTTAAAAATTCGATATCAGAATTGTATTTGAATTTTACGGCAGGATGAAATATTGAATCTTTATTTTGATATATCACAATAGTTGACCTTTGGGCCGTAATGATGCTATCCTTTAAATTGAAGCGGTCAGACTTTGCTTGAAATTTTTTTACACCCTTTTCCTGCACTTCTATGGTGGCTATACCCTCCAGCACTGAAGAGCTATATATTTCTTTTCCTGCCAAAGAAAAACCTCCTTTATATTTAAGGTTGGGCTTTGCCAGGTTTTTTACGTTGATGTCATTTTGATAAGACTTAAACCTTGGAAATTTTGCATCATGGGGGCCATTGTGTTTTTGGCTTTGGAATTCGAATACGCCCTCTACAGGTTTGTCTATCTTCCCAAAATAAAACAGTTTGGCATTTTCTGCCGATAAATAAACTTTATTTACTTGAAAATTATACTCTTCTAGGTCACAATAAACAGAATCTGTGCCCAAACCTGCTATTTCCCAATTAAACCTTCCTTTATTTCCAACGAAAAGATTATTTTTAAATATGAAATTCCCTGATGTATTCCTCACACCGGTTGAGTCGTAATTGGTTTTGAATATAAGGTTTGTACCCTTAAAATTTATTACCGCACCAGATACGTTAGGCTGTTCTACTTTTATAAGTTCTCCCAATAGATTATTTGACTCCTGGGATGTAGGCGTTTCTTTATCCCATGATGAACCCCAATCACTATCAGTATCATTGTCCCAATCATTGAAGAACCCATCCCCTTTATTTTCTGGCTCTGGTTCTATATCTGGGCTGCTTTCCTCTACTACTCTTATATATTCAAAATCATAGTCGCCCCCAACAGCATATAATTTATTGTAGGAGGAAAAATATAAGGTATTGTGGGTGAAAAATTCTTTTATGGCTTGAAAATAATTATATGCATCATTATTTTCATAATTATCCAATACAGCATCCGTCACGGAAAGTAACTGGTTTATTTTATCGGATGGTATGTTTTGTTTCCTAACGGCTTGGCTAAGGGCTGTAATAAAATTCTCAAGGTGAGGTGCCACCTTGAAATTTTTCTTCATCATTTTTTGGCTTATTTTGATGATTTGTGTTTTATGCCCCTCTTGGATACCACCTTCGTTCCAAATCTGGGAAAATTCATTGGCAGCTACAATAGCTTGTTGATTATTTGTTTTGTCAAATAAATTTTGGAGGTCTTGAAGAAATGTTTCAGGATTGGACAAGTCACTCTTTTGAGCACGCGCAAAGGGTGCATAAAAAATAAACAACAAAAACTGTAAAATCAGCAGATTTCTCATCTTATATAAATCTGAATCTTTCAGATATCAGATATAATATCCTTTTATGGTTTGGTAAATATGAACGTAAAAATTGAAAAAGAATTATTATAGCCTTTGTGATATTATAAAAAGATGTAAGTTTCTTGCTTCATTAGATTATATGTAAAGGGATTCATGTAGAAGATAAAGCTTATCTCTTCATTCCCGTGTTTAACTTTTCAAAATGAACACATGCCCAACGATCCTTGACAAGGAAGGAAATTTTTTTGTAATTATTGGCTTTGCAACATGTTTCAATATCATTGATATCCTCTTCATAAAACCCACTCAATAAAAGGCGGCCCGCCGGAGCTTGTAATTTAGCGTATTGAGAAATTTCCTCTAAAAGTACATTTTTATTGATATTGGCCAGTATAATATTATAAACCTCATGAGGAATGGTGTACACTTTGCCATGAAATATATTGATGTTTTGACAATTGTTTAATGCAATATTTTCAATACTATTTTCTACAGACCATTCATCGATATCGCAACTGTCAATATGTAGAGCCCCTGCCATAGAAGCCATTATTCCAAGGATTCCAGTACCACATCCCGCATCTAATACCCTTAAACCTTTAAAATCCCAATTTAATTGATTGCTGAGCATCAAAAAGGTGGTGGCATGGTGGCCAGTACCGAAAGACATTTTCGGGTTGATTAAAATTTCATAAAGATATGATTTTTCTATATTATGAAATGATGTTTTTACAATACATTTATCAGAAACAATAATGGGGTCATAATTTTTTTCCCATTCTTCGTTCCAGTTCTTTTTTTCTATTTTGTTAATTTGATATGTAAACCCTCCCAATGATGTATATTTTTCATTGAGGGACTGAAGGTCTTTTTCGTTAAATTGTTTTTCATCAATACAGGCATTAAATCCTTCGTTATTTTCAATAAATGAATCAAATCCAACCTCGGCAAACTCAACCATAAAGATTTCAGCAAATTCAGGCTTGCAGCTAACTTTTGTTTCTATAAAATCCATATGTAAATTATTGACAGCCCGCAAAGGAAGCGACATCGGTATAGTAAATTGTAAAATCTGCGAATCTTCTATCTTTTTCGAAATAGATAGTGAAGTTTGCATTGGAACGGCTTTTTGTAAAAAACCATGCTCCTTTTTTATCTGCAAACAGCCTATTTTCTTCTTGAAAAACAAGCATGTTTGCAGCACTTTCAGTTTCTTCTATGTAAACTCTGTAATGGGCCAATTTAGGGTTTTCTTCAACATAAACAGAACCGTAAAGATCGCAAATCCGGTCATTTTGGGCAAAGCTGCTTCCATTCAGCAGGAAATATAATATACTTATGCAAAAGAATGCCTTCATTTTTTAATTATCTAGTTCTATATTATGCTTAGAATGATTTAATAATGTCTAAAAGATCCCTGGATTTTAAAGATGCACCACCAATTAATCCGCCATCTACATCTTTAGATGCAAAAAGCTCCTTGGCATTTTGAGGATTGCAGCTACCACCGTACAATATGGAAATATTCTCAGCAATATCTTTACCAAATTTTTCAACTAAACTATTTCTAATTTCAGCATGCATATCCTGTGCTTGCTGGCTGCTGGCTGTTTTACCTGTTCCGATTGCCCATATAGGATCATAGGCTATTACTACTTTTTCTATTTGATCACTGGAAAGGTGGTACAAGCTTTCTTTCAATTGGTTAACTACATAAGATGCATGAGTTCTGGCTTCCCTAATCTCTAAAGGCTCACCACAGCAA
>JALZND010000417.1 GCA_030857845.1 Bacteroidota bacterium
TTCATGCAACCTCAACAAGACCGAGGGTTTAAATTTTACCTCTTTACTGTATTCAATTACCCTGCCTGCAGTCAAAAAGTAATACCTGTATTCCCTGGCAAAACTTAGTATACTTTCCCCATCAATAATCTTATTATTTAATATATAAGGGACAGAAAGACCTACATAAGTAGAAGGGGTACTATAGAATATTCCTGAACCAAAATTTGGATTAAAGCTATTAATGTTCATGTACAAAATTGGGTCAGTTGGATCCTGCCTGCTTAGCTTTGTAAAATCAGATTGCAAATAATTAAAGCCGGCTTGAAGTCCCATAGATAGCACTCCTTGTTTCATCACTACTTTATAAGCATAGCTAAGGTAGACCCCTGCATCATTATGTACCCCAATTTCTTCTTTGGTTACCATCAATCCCAAACCCACTTTTTTCTTTGCAAACCCAGCATGGACTGTGGCATTTAAGCTTGTGGGCGCACCATCAAGATTTATCCATTGCTTGCGGTACAATCCCGTAGCACTAAGCTGTTTTTGGTTTCCTGCATAGGCAGGATTTAAAACAAGGCCATTAAACATGTATTGTGAATAGACAGTACGTTGCTGCGCATAGCTATTGAATGATAAGAAAATTAAGAATAAGATCGGACAACATCCCGAAACAAGCTTTTTAAACATTATAATCATAAATAATCTCTATCGAATCAATTCTATATATCCTGTCATAGGTTTACTTCCATCATTTCTTTCGATAATATAGAAATAGGTACCATCTGGCAATTTAGGGCTGCCAATATAAATCCCCCTGTTGCCCAAGCCTTCAAAGTAAATGTCATTGTTGTTGTATCCAAGACCTTCATATACCAGTGCGCCCGTCCTGTTAAACACCCTAACTTTATTTTGAGGGAAATCTTCCAGGCAGCCTATTACCCATTTGTCATTTTTACCGTCCCCGTTTGGAGAGAAGCCGTTGTATACATGCACATCCAATCCTATAGAAAGGGAAGCAGTTGTTGCACAGCCTTGTGAAGTGGTAACCGTTACAGTATATTCACCTGCAGGAAGGTCGGTCGCTTTTGGTCCGTTCCTAAAGACAGAACCAGATTCTACCGTAATACTTTCAATTTCCATCCCAGGTTCTACAATAATTGTGGCGGAACCATTATCTTCTTTGCAGGAAGAATTACGGGTTTTGAAGCTGAACTTTGGATACTCTTTATGTTCTTCCACAATAATGGTTGCTTTATCTGAAGTACATCCAGTAATTTTATCTGTTGCAGTCACGCTATAAGTACCAGCCGCAAGTCCTTCAAAATTTCCATTATTTACAATTGGTGTACCAGTAACAATTTCTCCAAAATACAAATTGAAATCATAGCCCAAGTCTGATCCATTGATTGATGCAGCTATTTGGCCGTTATTAGAATTACAATTGTCATTATGAGATACAAGTAAAAGCTCTGGTATAGGTACAATTTCAATTTCTTCTTCCAAGAAAATCGTGTAAGCGCTTTCACATTGAGAGTAATTATCTACAGCATGTACCGTATAAAAACCCGAAGATAAACCTTGCGTAGGTGCAGCCAAAGTACTGATTACATCTCCGACTACAAATTCCCCTTTGTACCATTTAAAGGTATGGTTTGTTGTAGTTAAATCTGCAGTTGCCCGTAGTTTTCCATTTGCTTTAAGGGGATCACAATTTGTGTTTGGATCAAAAGTAACGTCTATTACAGGTCCAGGAACATATTCCCTTACAAAGTAGGATCCTGAAGTTTTGCATTGGGTAATATTATCAAGTATTTCAACAGTATAGAAGCCTACTTTTAGGCCTGTTATTTTTGGCGCAGTTTGGCTCATTTTTTGGGCAGCTGATATTCCTTGACCTTCGTACCAGGTAAAGCTAAACCTGTTTGTATTTTGGCTCCAGTTTGTTGCATAAGCCTCAACTGCACCATTAGGGTTGAAAGGGTCACAACTTTGTTGCGTTAGCAATTCTGAATCATTAAAATACAATTCCGGGGCTGTACTTTCATCATAAAGCTCAATTTGCATTGGGAGTGACCTACATTTTGTAGTAGTATTATAAGCTACTATATAATAAATACCCGGCAATAAGAACTCATGATATGGGTTTTCGTGAATGATTTCGCCTTGTCCCGGCGAGTAAGTGCCTTCATAATAGATGAATTCATAATCATTAAGATTACCACTTTTCATTTTTATGATCTCAATTTTTCCGGATGCATTGCAATCTTTTGGATGCGTGAGCGAAACTTCAAGTATTTCAGGTTTGTTTTCTTCTATTCGATCTTCTATTTCACCAACCTGGTATGCCACACAGCCTGTAGTTTCGTTTTTAACTGCTACAGTGTAAAATCCAGGACCCCTGTTGTCCAATCTTCTGCCTGAGGCAATCGCTGGAACTGAGATAGGCAGTTTGCCAGCATACCATGTAAAAGTATAATTTGTGTTTGTACTGTTGATGTTATCAGCAGTTGCCAATAAAGATCCATTTAGTATATCATTTGCGCATCCCGTATTAGGCCTTTCCTGAACGATCACCAAAACAGGAGCAATGCTTTCCTTCTTAATCTCAAATGGATAAGTAACACTGATGCATTTTAAAGTTTTGTGTGCAGCTGTGACAAAATATTTGCCTGGTTTTAAATTGATTTCCGCATTGCTTTGCCCGCCAAATTGTACATTGGCAACATCATACCATGTAAAGTCATAATTTGCTATGTCATCATCTATGTTATCAATTTGAATTATTGATACAGTAGCAGTTCCATTTTCTTTAGGTGTACAATTGCTCGAATGAACAAGGTCAACATTCAAAATAGAAATAGTAGCAGGATCTTCACCCAAGTAGATATTTTCCCTGGAATTTGTACAGTTTGTTATTTTATTTAAAACCTTTAGGGTGTAGTATCCTTCCGCAAGTCCAGTAATTTCGTATTCGTTGCTAATAACATTGCCTTGGAACGACCATTCGAAACTATAATCTGTGTTGAAATGATCTTCACCATCTGCCCTATATGATAAACTACCATTTGGTGTAGCGGGGTCACAACTTGAATTGAGTTTGGCCGCCTCAAAAGTCAATATTGGGTCCTTTCTTTCGTCCTTGATGATGATGGTTGCCATATCCGAAGAACATCCCAAGCCAGTATGTGTGGCAACTACATGGTATGTGCCGGCGGCAAGACCGGTTTGTTCGGAAGAGGTTCCAGCCATAGGTTGGTACCCGCTACCGAACCAGGAAAAAGTAAAGTTTGAAAGGTCTGATTCAGTTGCCCCATCAACGGTAACCGATGTTACCGCTGCCATCCCATTTAACGGGGCACAAGTTGTGAGGTCAGATTTACTGGTAGCAAGCGCAATAATTGCCTGTTGTGGCACAAGGATGAATTCCTTGAATGCGGTACAGCCTGTTGTTGTGTTTTCCACAAATAGGGTATAGGTGCCGGTACGTTTGTCAGTAATAGCGCTCGAGCTGGCTACGATTGCCCCTTCAAATTCCCATCGGAAAGTATAGTCGCTTTCCTGGTAACC
>JALZND010000418.1 GCA_030857845.1 Bacteroidota bacterium
AAAAAATGAAGATGGGAACCACCTGTTTGCTATTATGAGAGGCCATAGGCTGGAGCACCTTTTAAAAAGATTATTGGACGAATCCGAATTTTTGTCTGAATTTGGCATCCGCTCGCTTTCAAAATACCACAAGGACAATCCATTTGTATTTGAGACAAATGGCAAAAAGCATTTTATCCAATATGAACCCGGTGAAAGCAGCTCTTATATGTTTGGAGGAAATTCAAATTGGCGTGGGCCCATTTGGTTCCCACTGAACTACCTGATAATCAAATCATTGAAAAAGTATTATAAATATTATGGAGACACTTATGTTTATGAATACCCCACAGGCTCTGGCACGAAAATGAACCTAAAACAAATTGCACATTACCTTACAAAAAGGCTATTGAAAATATTTGAGAGAAACGACGCAGGCAAATATAATTACCATGCAAACGAAAAAGTATTTTCCCAGGACATGAACTTTAGGGAACATCACCTATTCTATGAATTTTTTCATGGCGATACCGGGCAAGGTTTGGGTGCCTCACATCAAACAGGTTGGACTGCCCTCGTTGCCAACTTACTGCTTGATCTCAACAAGGATGATGCATTTGAATAGGGGATGTGTCAAAGATTTCTTTTTGATGAAGATTCTATTACTTATTTGAATATCTACTATAAATAGAATAAAAATTATTCTAGTTTTCATTATCTAATAGGATAGCCCCAATATATATTGGTATTGGGGGATTGGTGGATATAATTCTTCTAAAAATTCTAATAAATAATTATATATTTCTAAATCCGTACTTTTTCTGTTTCATTATATAACATGTATAACAAGCAGAACGATTATTTTTTATTTACTAATAAAACAATTAATGGGCTACAATTTAAAAAATTGACCCTGTTCCCCATCTTGCCTACTGTTTCCTATCAGATCAATTTTTAAATGAAAAAATGGCTTCTGATTATGTCTGATTTTGAAGAATTAAATGAAGATATGATACATGCATGCCTTGCATTTGCAGCTGATAAGGAACATCAACTTAAGATTGCATCTTGAGACTGTTATTCGACCATAACATCTCACCAAATATTGTTAAGCAACCTGAGGAAATATTTCCTGATGCGAACAGGTGCGCCATTTTAGGACTAGAAAATTCATCAGACATCCAGATTTTTGAATATGCAAAAAAGCATGATTATGCTTTAGTAACATTTGACTCAGACTTTGTTGACTTGAATGTAGTTAAAATATTTCCCCCTAAGATTATTTGGTAAAAACTGGGAACCTGACTACCAAATCCATTTCAGAATTAATTCATAAAAACTTAGGGATAATCCAGAACTTTTTGAAATCAGAAGAGAATGAAATTTTGGAGGTATTAAAATAATCGCAATTTAATCATGCAAGGAGCCTAGTGGGAATAAGCTAGTTAATCCAGTTTTAGCAATTTATACAAAAACTTATAAGTGGAAAATGATTTGCAATATTTGCAATAAAAAACTCTTAGAATAAAAATGTTTTAAAGGTATTTCTTCATTTTGATTACCGGTTCAGCTTTTCGGTTTCGAGTGTTTGCAGTTTTTGCGACTTACTAAATTCAATTGTCACTAATTCCCCAATTTCTATTGTCATATAATCCAGAATGGCATAGATAAATAAAACAATCTAAATCAAACTATGAAAATTTTAAAAATACTTTTACTTATAAAATTAAGAGAGTCAGGCATAAAGAAGATTTAACAAATTATTTTATATAAATTTTAGGGTGTGATCTTGTAGAATCCAACAAAATACATACCTTTGCATGCATATTAAAGGAGCGGTAGTTCAGTTGGTTAGAATGCCTGCCTGTCACGCAGGAGGTCGCGGGTTCGAGTCCCGTCCGCTCCGCAATAAAAAAGCACTTACACGAAAATTGTAAGTGCTTTTTTTTGCGATTAATTTATGAATATTGAAACATCTCAGAAATTCCCTGTATTTCCTGCAACAAAACGCAAAATGCAAACAAGAACCCCCAACCTTTTATCTTGATTTAATGTCCACTTCACGATTTAATAATCTTAATTCATGAGGTGTATTTTAATAATTTCAACTATTTCAATTAAAAACTAAAAATGTAAGGTTCCTTATCAATGATTAAATTGAAATTCTTCTGTATTGATTTGATTTGCATAAAAGTATAGCCCATTAAGTGTTTTTAAAAATGTAATCAAATTATATGAAAAGAATTTTATTTGCTGTTGTTGTTTTATTGTTCAGTATCCAGGTGGCTTTGGCACAAAAAACCATGTATGTCAGCTCCGGCAATGGGATAAATCTTAGGGAAGGGCCAGGACCTAATAAAAATATAGTTTCTTCCATACCGAAAGGTTCCAAACTTAAAGTATTAAGTATTGATGGTGATTGGGCAAAAGTAGAATATGATGGAAAAACGGGCTATGTTTCTAGGCAAAATTTGTCGGAAGAAAAACCCAAAAGCTCAGCACCTGCTAAAAGTAATACGACAGGTCAAACAAACAATAATAGTTCTACAAGAAACAGCGGCAATTCGTCAACCTCATCGTCAGATCGTAAATGGGGGATTGGTTTAAGGGGTGGTAATCCAGCAGGCATAACTGTAAAAAAATACAATGCCAACAAGGCTTGGGAATTCAACGTTGGCCATACTTATTACTGGAACCAATATGGGTACAGGGATGCATTTTATAATTACGGCCCTTATGCAAAATACAGGAATGTTGAAATAAAAGATTGGCATCGGGGTAGGGCATTGGCATTTCAGGTACATCATTTATGGCATAAGGACTTAAATGCTGAAGGCTTACAATGGTATTATGGTTTGGGAGGGCAACTAAAAAGTATATCTATAAGCTACCGCTACAAATATGAAGACCAGGCGGGCATCAGATACGATAACGTTTATAGTACAGCAAATTTTATCAATCTAGGTGTTGATGGAATCATAGGTTTAGAATATACTTTTAAATAGGCGCCGATTTCTATTTTCACTGATGTCAATTTATATGTTGAAGCATTTAGGAACCCATTTTTTATGCATGGGCAGGGAGGGATAGGAATAAGGTATAATTTCTAACTAATTACATAAACCTTCATAAAACCTCGTGGCTCTAAAGTCAGGAGGTTTTTTTTTGACTTTTAGAAAAGGATTTGACGAGAAACTCATGCTTTTTCATCATGAACCAAATTAACATTTAAAAATTACAAACAAAAAACCTTGATACAGAAATAAAAGTATACTATTCTTCAATATTATATTCGTTTCTGTTTTAATAATTAAAAAAGTTCCCTTAGTACTTGCAAAACTGCTATTCATATTACTTTTTGTGACTATTTTTTATATCTAAATAAAACATGAAAACACTTTTATACCTTATAAGTAATTGCTTTAGACCATATTTTTGGCAGGTTCGAAGAAGCAAATAATGGGGAACGACTGATGAGAATGAACTATGACATACACACAGGAGCATTATTTGGAATAGCTGGAAAAATATTAATGTTTTTTGTCTTTGGTGTAAGTG
>JALZND010000419.1 GCA_030857845.1 Bacteroidota bacterium
TTTTTCAACAAAATCGAGTTTTTAGATGTCCCCTACAGTTAAAGTCCTGGTCGTTTTGGAAATTTCTTCAGCGAGGTTTGCAGCTTTTATAGTTTTTACGGGAGCATTGACATTGCCTGTCAATATACTAATGGCCTGGGTAACGCTTATGAACGTGGTACCACTCGTTGTGCCATAACGGCCTATTATAAAATTTTTGAATTTTACTGTGTTCGCAATTTCCGCAAGGGTGTTGGCAACCAGATCAGCTGCTGCAAATGTTGCTGCCAAATATCGGCCCGCTATCATGGCTCTTACCATTAAGGTGCCTGGTATTACAAAAGATGCTACCGTAAAAACACCGACACCAATATTTTTGGCATTCTCTACGCTGCGTTCTTTTTCCCCATATTTGAAATAAATGGCTGGTACTACATCTGCCTGAAATTCATTGCCCTCGTAGTATTCTGGCTGTAGCACACTCAAATCCTTACCCCTAATTATAATGGTCAGGTCGAGAGGAGACAAGTCATCTTCCGATGACAACACTTTTTCTTCACATGGCATTTGTGTCTCAAGATCAGCTCCACTGCAATAACACCACTTGGAGGTGACTTTATAGCTTGTTGTACTATTCTCGCTAAAATCAAATGGTTGGCAATCAGATGACGGAACACTGTAGAAAACCCCTTTTATGTCACCTTTTTCAAATAAATCAAATACCTTCTCGGCTCGAGTAGCACCACTCGCTGCTATAAGTTTGTCTTCCAGCATTTGTTTGCTTATTTCAACCAGCGTTTCAATAAACAGCGTGTTGTTATCAATACCTCCTGCATCATCTATGTCGTCATAGAACTTTAGCAGATATTGATGATTGTTATCTTTAAAGAAAGTGATCAGTTTTTTGGAATCGGTTCTGGGTGCTTTGGCCAAAAGCTCTATCACTTTTCGTTCGTCGTATCCCAACCATCCGTCATCTGCTAAATATTCCTTTTCTGCCCAGGCTATCAAAAGTTTTTCCCTTGTTTCCCAGGAAAGCATGGAAGCGGTATTGATATCTGTCAGCCGCGAAATATTCTGCAATTCTTCATAGTTACTTTCTTCAACACTCTTTATCAGTTCCTCGGTTTTAATGGCTCCTTCTTCGATTGCTTTTAAAAGGGACAGGTATTTGTTTAGGTTTTTCTCCGTTAGTTCTTGTCCATGTAGATAGAATATTTTTTCGATAGGGGAGAGTTCTTCTACTTTAACTTTTCCATAGTCCTGCAACAATGCGTCGTGCCTTTTGTCCAGCTCTAACAAAACAGTCGCTTTTAATGGGTCAGTTGAAATTGAGATTCCAAGTGCTTGTGAATTTGGATTTCCAGGAAATAAAGCGTTATTAGCTCTGCTTCTTGTTGTTACTCTAAAAAATGATTTATTCCCTTTTGTCCTAAATGAACAATTGTTGTTTCTTCATCTATTGTATTTAAAAATGCTTTGAGTTCAGTAGTTGTAGTAATCCTCCCCGCCCCTTGCACAAAATTAACACTTCCTGCGCGCGCAATTCTCTCTAAAGCATAACTCTCTCATAAAATTGATTTTTGGAAGCTGAATTTTCAGAAATATTACTTCTTGCGAAATTTACAACGCCAATTTTTTTTCTTGCTTTGGGTTGTGTTTTCTGTTTTAAGAAAGGTTTTCGCATGAGTTGGAAAGATGATTTTTGAAAAATGCAGATGTTGCACTTCGTTTCAACCAAGCGTGGAAGAGAAAGAGTGTTGGATGAGGTGATTCATTTTAAGAGGTTTTAATACTGTTTAGTATAGATTCTATGAATTCCCTTTTGTCTGGAAAATCACTTAAATATTCTGAAATTAAGGGCTGAAGAATAATCAGTAAATCCGAAACAGAAACATTAATTGCCTTTTCTGATTTACCAGTAAAATCATAAAAAGTAACTGAATCATTTTCTTCGTATTCGTAGCCAAAATAATCACGCATTGTGCCGCATTTATTTTTAAGATTAATTAAACAATCTTCGATTTCACCAACAGGAGACACAAAAAAATAGCCTGTTATTGGAGAATATTTTTCATCAAAAAAGTTATATACCTTGTTAATTTTCATCATAACTAACTACCAATTTAAAACCGGGTGAAAGTTTAAAATTTCTCCAGTATTAGGGTCTTTATATCCAGTAAATTTCATTCCATTTTTAGAAACTCCATTTATTACTGTATTACTATTCGTTTGCAATCTTATTCTATTTGATAGAATCCCTTCATCCATCGCCTCTTTACCAAATTGTACCATTTCTGCATCGGTTAATTTTGCTGGATCATAGAGTGATTTTTTGAAACTTCCAGATTTCCAACCTCCAGAGCCATCTGCTTTTTTAATTTGATACGTCAATTCGGTTAAGCCATCTATTGTACTGTTATTTGGTGTAGGTAACCTATTTATTTCAATTCTATTTGTGGTTAAATAATTTTCAAAATTTGCTAAATTATGCCCTCCAATTATTCCTCTTTGTTGTGTAAAGCCTGCTACGTTAGTCATATGTGTCGCAAAATCAGACTTATAGATAAGTGCCCCCGCCTCCTGCACAACCTTCTCAATCGTCTTACCACTCTTTGCAATATCCTCTCTGACAAATTTAGCAGTTTTTTTAATTTCAGCTAATTGTTCGGCTGTAAACTCACCTTTATCTATAAGTATTTTTGCATTACTGGCTAAATCGTCTGAGATATTGACAAAGGTTTTCAGATCAACTTCAGGGAACATCTAAAAACTACTTTCATCCCCGCCCTATATTTTTTTTGATTCTTTTTTTAAGATTTTAATTTGTGCCCTAATTCATCTTATTTTTTAAGTGGTTGATAATCAGCTATATAAAATTTAATTGTCTTTGGTTAAGAGGCACGTTCCCCATCGATCATGCAATCTGTACCTTTCTGAACAGGTTGTAGGTCAGGTTCATTAGCCCAATTGTTGCCTTTGCCCTCGCAAATCCAATGCAACGGATAAAAGACCCATTCATGCTGTTTTCCACAAAGCCAAAAATATGTTCCACCCGTGCCCGTGTTTTTGATTTTTCTTTGTTGTTTTTCTTTTGATCTTCCGTCAAAGGGCGGTTCTTGTAGCCTTTTTCACATATTTCTATGACCATTTTTTTGTCGGTGCCCAACTTTTCGTGCAGCTCCTGGCCTACGTAGGCACTATCGGCATATATTGGCTGGTATTCGTCTTTTTCGTCGAGCAGGTCCAACAAAGGTTGGGAATCGTGGACAGAGGCGTCGGTGGCCACATATTTGGTGATCACTTTACTTTTGGCATCACATTTTGCATGGTTCTTATAACCATAGTGGGTTTCGTTGTTCTTCTTAGTCCAACGTGCGTCAAGGTCTTTTTGGCTCAGCTTGTGTGGGTTTCCTTCCCAGTCCCCGGGTATTTTGCCCGATTTTACAATTTCGTTTTCTTCCCTTTTATTGCGTTGCCGGGGCACGTCCACGAAACTTGCGTCCACTATCTTCCCCTCGTTCACCACAAGGCCCAAATCCTCCAACTTGTT